>JAEUMM010000484.1 GCA_016792645.1 Alphaproteobacteria bacterium
ACCCGTGGCTCGCGCTGCACCTGAAGCACCCGTTATTTCAGGCACCTGAAGACGCGCGCAAACTGAACCGCATGCGCGCGATTTACTTCGCGATGATGAGCGAGGTCGACGACAACCTCGGCCGCCTGTTCGCGCATCTGACACTCGAAGGCCTATGGGACGACACGCTGATCGTGTTCACCAGCGACCACGGCGAACACGCAGGCGATCACTGGTTGCTCGGCAAAGCGGGGTATTTCGATCAAGCCTACGCAGTGCCCTTGATCGTGCGCGACCCGCGCCCGAGCGCCGACCGCGCGCGCGGCCAAACAGTGCGCGCCTTCACCGAACACGTCGACATCATGCCGACGCTGCTCGATTTCGCCGGCGCCGACATCCCGCCGCAATGCGACGGCCGCTCGCTAATGCCCTTCGTCGAACGCGGCAGCGCAGAGAATTGGCGCACCGAAGCCCACTGGGAATACGACTTCCGCGACGTGAGCTTCGACGGCCCGGAGAAGGACCTGGGCCTCACGCTGCACCAATGCAATCTGACCGTCATCCGCGACGAAAACTACAAATACGTCCACTTCGCCGCTCTACCGCCGCTCCTCTTCGACATAAGGAACGACCCCGGCGAACTGACGAATCTAGCGAACGCCACGAACCACAAACCGACCGTGCTCCGTTACGCGCAGAAGCTTCTGTCGTGGCGCTTCACGCACGAAGACCAAACGCTCACGCACAAGATGGCGACCGACAAAGGGATGATCGAACGCGCAAGCGGCAGGTTCTAGCCGGTGAACTGGCACGCCACCTACGAACCCCTACTTACCCGCGAACTCGAGGGGATCGCTTTTTTACCCATCACCAGTGACACCGCGCTCGTTCTGTCCCATCTGGAGCAATCCCACCATTGGTTTTCTGGCGCCGTCTGCATCGGTTTCTTGGGGGCCGACGATCTGTTCCTCACGTGGCATTTGCAACGCCAAGTGCTTCAAGCCACCAACAGCTTGGAATGGAATCGCTTCGCGCTCGATCGCATCACCGCAAGCGCTGAAGCTCCGTGGGATGTTTTCAATCGCGCAACGCTAGAAAGCGTACATCTCTTTAGTGGTCAGGCCAAGCTGCCCGGCGACATCGTCGCCGCAAGGCATGACTTCAACACCGTCCAAGGCATCGCAAGTCTCTGGGCATGCACGGGCAACGAGCCGATGGGGAACGTCGGCGAAGGCGACGATCTCTACGTCAGCCTGGACGCGCCAAGAAACGTCGATGACCTGGTGGTCGCGGACGTCATCCGCGCGAATTGACAGCCCTAGATCAAATTGACGCGCATATTATCGCGCGAGACGAAGCAGCCCTGCCACGCCGCCAGCGCCGCCGCTTCGATCTCTTCCATGAAGTGATCCTCATGGTCGGGATCGTGATGGAAGATGGCGAGCCGCTTCACGTTCGCCGCACGCGCCAGCCGCATGCCTTCCTGCCAGGTCGAATGCCCCCAGCCGCGCTTGGCCGGAAACTCATGATCCGTGTACGTCGAATCGTAGATCATCAGGTCCGCGCCTTCGATCAATCCCAAGATCCGCTGATCGGGCTTGCCCGGCGTATGCTCCGTGTCGGTGATGTAGCAAAGCGATTTGCCCTGATACTCGAGCCGGTACCCGGTCGCGCCGTCCGGATGATTGAGCGGCGCGGTGCGCACCTTGATGTCGTTGGCGATCCCGAACGAGTCGCCCGCACGGAAATCGACGAAGTCGATCTGCGCCTTCATGATGTCGATCGGCACCGGGAAGAACGGATGGGTCATCTGACCCGCCAGCACGTTCTGAATTTTCAACCCCGTATCGAGATGCCCGGCCATGATGCGGAAATTATTCCCTTCAGCGAACGCCGGCTGAAAGAACGGGAAGCCGTGGATGTGGTCCCAATGCGTGTGCGACATCAGGATGGTCGCCTCGCGCATCTGCTTGCGCATGAACCATTTGCCGAGATTCCGCACGCCTGTGCCCAAGTCGAAGATGACCCGCCGGCCACCCATGGCGACCTCGACGCAGCTCGTATTTCCGCCAAAAGCCAGATGGTTGGGGCCCGGACAAGCGACGGTCCCCCGCGTACCCCAGAACTTGATCTTGAACGCCATCTGCCTTGAATGCCCTCAACCGCCCGTCGGCGAGAATAGCCATCTCAAAGGGCCACTGAGAAACCCTTCGAGCCGGAAGTGACAAACGTCACAATGGGTTATGCCCGATGTAAGCGCGCGCCTCGGCAAAAGCGAGCTTCAGCGGTTCAAGCTTGCTTTTGTCCATAAGATGGTGTTCCGCGACAGCTGCTGCTTCCGCCACTGCGAACGCGCCGATACCGCGCGCCGAGCCTTTCAGCGTGTGCGCCCATTGTTTCCACGTCTTGGCGTCGCTGGTGCGCTCGAGTTCCGCGATCACCTGTTCGCTATGCGTGAGAAACAGCGCCAGCACCTCGCGCATCACACCGAGGTCGCCGGCGGCTTGCGTTTCGAGATGCCGATAATCGACAGGTTTGGCGGCCGCCATGACGAAGCCCCTGACCGTTGCGGACAGGGAGTCTAGCAACCCGACGGTTAACGCCCCATTAGGCTAAAACGGCACCCACCCGCCCGGAAACGGCGACGCGCCGAACGCCCACGCATGGAGAAACAGAGCCGCCAGGAAAGCGCCCAGTGCGGCCGCCTGCCGGAACGTCAGGATCTCGCCCAGTTTCAAACTCGTGCGCCCGCCCAGTATGGCCGCGAAGGGTACGTTGGACGTCTGCGTCGCGAACGGCGTCCACGCCGCGCCCATCTTGCGCGCCCGCTTCGCGTCGATCGAAAACGTGCCCAGCACGGCGAGCACCAAGAACGTCCCGAAGAACACGACCGACGCCGCATCGCCGTTGGCGGCCATATGAAACGCGGCCCAAATCGCGACGCCCCACAAGAACGGATGCCGCGTGATGCGCAGGACGCCGGTCGGCTCGCGCGCCGCGGCCGCCTGCTGACCGATCGCCGTCGGATTGGCCGTCAACAATCCGGACACGCCGAGCAGAAACGCCAGTGCCACCACGATAGTGCCGAGATGTCTGACGCCGGGCCCGAAGTCCCACAGCACGTCGCTGCCCGCCGCGAAGGCCGCGTTGTAGCTGATCGCCAGCCACACGATCCCGCCCGCGCTCGCCAGCGAGAACAGCCCCATATACGACCCTTCGCCGATCACGCCCACGATCGCATCGCGCAATCGTGTCCCCGCAATAAGGAGATGAAGCGCGAGAAACACCGCCGCCGCCACGATCAACATCGTCATGCCCGTCACCTCGCAGGTTGCGAATCAGCACCGCCACATCATCGCGCGCGAGCGGCCCCGCCGACTGATCCAATCATGCAACGCTTTGAGCGCACCGCATCAGAGTTGCTGGACGCATCGCTCTCAAAGCCATTGGAATCCAACACGGATTCACCCTCGGCGTTAAGGTTTTCCGATCCACAGACGCCTTGCTCTGTGGCGAATCTTCTGCAGTGCGGCCCCCCGCGGGAAATGGTAACATTTCGTAAATCTGCCCGCGTTCCGTGCGGGCCTGGGGCATGAGCATCGCATGGAACGGGTCGAACCGTCGAACATCCACGCTTTCACGGCGCCGCTGGGTGAAGTTCCGCCCAAGCGCGAGGAAGCGCCGCGCAGCGACAAGCGCACCGACGCAAAGCGCACGGAGACGAAAGTCGCCGACGAAGCGCAAGACACACCGCACGTTGAGGTGACGCCGGTCTACATATCAGAAGACTCTGGCGCGATCGTTCCCTGGGCATCATTTCTCTTCGTGCTGTTTTGGCTGGGTGGAATCAGTTCATACGTCGTCGGTCTGTTTGGGTGGGACAGGCTCGTTCAGCTCCAATTGTCGATTGAGTGGTACGGTTTGATCGCGTCTATCCTCGTCGTTCCCGTCATCCTCGTGATCTTCATCGCGCTCCTGTCGCGCGAGATGCGCGTGCTGCGCCGCCAATCGGTTCAATTGGCGCATGCCGCCGCCGAACTCACCGAACCCGAAGACCACGCCGCGCGCAGCATGACGAAGCTCGGCCGCGCCATCCGCCGCGAACTCGACCTCTTCAACACGTCGATCGAGTCGGCCAGCGCGCGCATGGCCACGCTCGAATCGCAAACCAACGAACGCCTCGCGCTGATCGAAAGAACCGCCATCGCGGCCCAGGAACGCGTCGACCGTGCGACCGGCAAGCTGGGATCTGAACGCGAAAAGCTGGCGCAATTCACGCACGCGCTCGATCAAGCCGTGCTCTCCGCTTCGGAAACGCTGACCCAGCGTCTGCAGGACGCCCGCACCGCCGCGCGCAACGCCAGCGAAAGCCTGCACAACGAGCACGGCGCCATCGCAGGCCTCATCTCGACGCTCCAAGCCGCTTCGACCACCGTCGCCAACAAAGCCTCGGAGTCGGCGAAAGAAATCGAACGCCAGGCCCAGCGCCTGGACGCCGCGTCCGAAGCCGCCGCCGCCCGCTCGGAACAAGTCGTCGCCCGCCACGAACGCCAGCGCGCCGCGCTCGCCGAAACGATCGACCGCCTGAAGCAGGAAAACGACCACATGGCCCGCGCCCTGGATTATCAGCGCGAAGGCCTGAACAAACTCGTCACCGTCATGGTCGACGAGACCAAGAAAATCGGCACGTTCACGGTCGAAGGCGCGCGCCGCCTCGACGAAACCGCCGCCATCATGGCCCAGCGCATCGTCGAGACGACGCAACTCTTCACCCGCGAATCCGAGAAGCTGCGCACCTCGACCGAACTCACGACCTCCGGTCTCGAGCAGGCGATGCAAACGATCCGCTCGACCGGCGATACGTCGTTCGACGCCGCGGGCCGCCTGGGCTCCGTCCTAATCAGCCTGCGCGAGACAGCGGTATCCGCTTCGCAGCAAATCGAAGGCACCGTGGGCCGCCTCGGCAAATTGCTGCAGGATCTGCCGGCCGAAGCCGCGGGCCACGCGCATCACCTGCGCACGATGCTTGATCAGCAGGCCGGCGCGATGTCCGACTTGTCGTCGCGCGTCGGCGTCGCCTTCGATCGTGTCCAGGCGATTGAAAACAAGCAGCAAACATCTTCGCTGAAGTCGCCGCCGCAACAGGCCTCGATCCCGAACTTCAACGCGCCGCCCGCCGGCCACCTGGCGCCGCCGGCGCGCGGCCAAGTTCCACCACCCGCGGAAAGACACCCCGCCGCCGATCAGTTGAACGGTGAGCCGCGCGGTTGGTTTGGTCTCGCCAAACGCTTTGTCCGCGCGCCGGGCGACGACGGCATGCCGCCTCTTGATGAGCGCGGCCCCGTCGGTGCCGGCGGCACCGGCAACGGTTGGGACATGAAGTCCCTGCTCGCCGCCGCCGAAAACGAAAAACCGCAGCCCGCGCACACGCGTCGCGTCGATGATCGTCTGGACCGCACGTCCGCCCTCCCGGCCAATCATGCGCCAGGCCCGCGCCAGCAACAGCCGCGCCAGCCGCAACACCCGCAGCGCGTACAACAGCCCGCACCCATCCCGGCATCGCAGCCGCCGCAGCACCACGGCGAAACGAACCACACCTCGTCGCGCCACATGATCGAAACGCTGCAAGCGATGGCGATCGACCTCGACCGTTTCCTGGAAGACGATCCGCCGCTGGACCTCCTGCGCCGCTACCGTGCCGGCGAGCGCAACGTCTTTGCGCGCCGCCTGGTCTCGATCTTGGGACGCGAACAGACCGAGCGCATCGCTCGCAAATACCGCGAAGACGGCGAGTTCAAGGAAACCGTCGAGCGCTACGTCCAGCAGTTCGAGGCGCTGATGGAACAAACCGCCCGCAGCGACCGCGAAAACGTCCTGGTCGAAACCTACCTGACCTCGCAAACGGGCAAGGTCTACGTGGCGCTCGCGTCGGCAATCGGGCGGCTGGCTTAGGTCCGACACGCCACCTTTCTTCCGTCACGGCCGGGCTTGACCCGGCCATGGCGACGCGTGTCAAGACGTGCGGCGAAGACCGCGCCTAGTTCCAGCCCTTCGGCGACTTCTTCATGTTCTCTTCGCCTGACGTCAGCGTCCACGCGACCGCGCGCTTCAACACCGCGCCGACCGCGTCATCGAACGACTGCACGATATCGGGGACGTTTTCGCTGTTGGCGGGCTTCACCGATTCAAAGCTCTCCGACGCCACGATCGTGCCCAACGACGGCCGCACGAGCTTGAGGTTCACCCGCACGCGAACGACCGTGCCGCCCTCCGGCGTCTTTTCCGCCTGAAACTCGCGCAGCTCGGTCTTCAGCACGAAGTCCGAGCGCAAGCCGATCGACTGTCGGCCGACGGAGACAATCTTCTTCGTGTTCTCGAACGACTGGATGAGCAGCTGCTGCACCATCCGCGGCGCGCGGTCCGCCCAGCGCGATCCGCCGAAATACTTCACCTCAAGCGCCGACGGCGCGATCGCGATGCGGTCGGTGTCGATGCCCTTGGCCGTCGACGGCTCTTCGACGACGAGCTGCCACGTCACGTTCGGGATGTCGTCCGCAAACGTGCTCTTCGGCGACAGGACATAAAGGTCGGGCGGCGGCCCACTGCCCAAATCCGGCAGTGCGCAAGCGCTCAGCGCCAGGGCGCTGACAATCGCGACCGAAACAAAACGCGCCCCCATCAACGTCCTCCCTGCGATTTATACTCGACCGCTTTGTCGCCGAAGATCAGCGACGACGGACTGCTCTCAAGACGCTGCGCCGCTCTGTCGATCGAAGCGATCATCTGCCGCGCGTCGCTGATCGCCAGCAGCAATTCCGGCAAGCCTGCGCGCGCAAAGTCGCGCAGCGGCACGCGTGCCTCGTTCATCACCTGGCGGATATCGGCCGCAACCCCGCGCACGTCGGCAAGCGTCGCCTTGGCGTCGCCGGCGACCAGCTTGTCGACATTCGACGCGATGGATTCGAACTTGTCCGACGCCTTGGCGAGGTTGCCCGACAGACGCTCCACGTGCGCGATCGTGTCGGCGAATTTCTGCTCGTTCTCGCCGCTCAAGAAGTTCGACAACCGGTCGAGCACCGCGTTGCCGCGGTTGATCAGCTCCGGCGCGCCCGCGAACAATTTCTGGAACGTCGACTTGCGCGTCTCGATCATCGGATATTCTTGATCCGCCGCCGCGACCAGCGGGTTCGATTTCGGCGAGCCGCCGGCGATCAGCACGGCGGCGACGCCAGTCAGCCCTTGCGTCTCAAGACTGGCGTAGGAGTCTTCCTTCACGGGCGTCATGCGGTCGACTTGGATGCGCACGAGCACGTTGTTCGGATCTTCCTCGTCGAGCTTCAGGTTGACGACCTCGCCGACCTTGATGCCGTTGTAGAGAACGTCCGCCGCCTTGCTCAGACCCGATACCGAGCCCTCAAACCTCAGATCGTAGATCTGGTACTGCTTGTTGAACTCGGCCTTGCCGATCCACAGCAGAAACAACACCGTCAGCACCGCGATGCCGATCGCGAAGCTGCCGATCAGAAGGTGATGCGCGCGCGTTTCCATCGAAGCGCTCCTCTTTAAGACTTGGGCGGCGCGGACTTGGCGGCCATCGCCGCCCGTCCACGGGGCCCGTGAAAATACTCGCGGATCCAGGGGTGATCCTGGGTCATCATCTCGTCGATACTACCGGTCACCAGCACTTTTTTCTCGGCCAACACCGCGATCCGGTCACAAATCGCATAGAGACTGTCGAGGTCGTGGGTGACCATGAACACGGTTAAACCCAGCGTCGCCTGAAGGTTCTTGATCAACTCGTCAAACGCTGACGCGCCGATGGGATCGAGGCCAGCTGTCGGTTCGTCCAGGAACACGATCTCAGGGTCGAGCGCCAAAGCCCGCGCCAACCCCGCGCGTTTGCGCATGCCGCCCGACAGCTCCGAGGGGAACTTAGGCCCCGCTTCAGGCGGCAAACCGACCAGCCCGATCTTCACCGCCGCTATCTCGTCCATCAGTTTCTGCGGCATGTGCAGATGCTCTTTCAGGGCCACCTGAATATTCTGCGCGACCGTCAACGACGAAAACAGCGCGCCATCCTGAAAGAGAACACCCCAGCGCCGCTCAACCGCGCGCTCTTCATCAGGCGTCATATCGCTGCGCGCCTTGCCGAAAATCTCGATGCGCCCCGACCGCGGCTTGTTGATGCCGAGGATCGATCGCAGCAGCACCGACTTGCCCGTACCCGACCCGCCGACGATGCCAAGCACCTCGCCGCGATAGATGTCGAGATCGAGATGATCGTGAATGACCTGCGGCCCGAACTGGTTGCGCAAATCCCGAACCGCAATGATGACCTCGCGCTCGCTCATATGCCGAGCTTCACGAAAAGGATGGAGAACAACGCGTCGAGCACGATGACGGTGAAAATGCCCTCGACGACGGACGCGGTCGTGCGCTGTCCGACAGACTCGGCGCTGCCTTCGACCTTCATGCCTTCGAAGCAGCCGACCATCGCGATGGCGAGCCCGAACACCGGCGCCTTGATGAACGCAACGCCCGCATCCCAAAACCCGATCGAGTCATGCAGGCGCGCGATAAACATCGCCGGCGACATCCCAAGCTCCGACCAGACAACCAGCCCGCCGCCAAGCAACCCCATCATCGCCGAGATAAAGCCCAAGATCGGCATCATCACGAGAAGCGCGATCACGCGCGGCAACACCAGCACGTCCATCGGATCGAGCCCCAGCGTGCGCATCGCGTCGATTTCCTCGCGCAGCTTCATCGAACCGATCTGCGCCGTAAACGCGCTGCCGGAACGGCCCGCCACCATGATCGCCGTCAGCAAGATGCCGATCTCGCGCAGGAACGACACCGCGACCAGGTTGACGGTGAAAATCTCGCCGCCGAACCGGCGCAACTGCTCGGAGCCTTGAAACGCCAACACCGCGCCGATCAGAAACGAGATCAAGGCCACGATCGGCACCGCGTTCAGACCCGCCTGCTCCATGTGATAAACGGTCGACGTCGCGCGCATGCGCCGCGGGTTCAAGACCGTCTTGCCCAACGTCTCAAGGATCAGCCCCAAGAACGCGACCAGATCGCGCCCCGTGCGCCCGCCCTCGTCCAGGCCGGCGCCCATCCGCACGATGAGGTTGGTCAGCACATTGCCTTCGCGCGGCTCGACCTTGATCGGCCGGTCGCTCTTGGCCACGGCATGGAGCAGCGTCGATTGCGCCGCCGTCCCGCCCGCCGTCGTCACCTGAACGCCCGCGCGTTCCAACGTGCGCGCCGTACGATAGATGAGCCACGCGCCGGCGGTGTCCAGCCGGTCCAAATGCGAAAGATCGAACGTCGCCGCGCGCCGTCCGACCGTGTCGAGTGTCTGAAGTGATTTATCGAGCGCTTGCGCGTTCTGGACGACCCAGTCGCCTTGCGGGCGCAGCGTCAGCGCAGACGCGTCGTCCGACACGTCAAGCCAAGCTTGAGCCTGCCCCGCCATCGCTATCCCTGCCCTGCGCCCAACGCCTGCAGCGCGCAACCCTCATGCGCGCCGCCGAAAGGCACGAATCGGAGTGTGCCCGGAGGGCACATCTGTGCCAAGTTCGTGTGCAAGTTGCGCGCCATGGATCGCCTTAGTTAAGACCCGCGTGATTGGGACCACACCACCGCGCTTGCCTTAAGGCCCAGGACGGCGAAAATCGATTCGGATTTGACGTTTAAACGGCGGTCCTCGCGTTTTGGATGCGCTAAATCGAGAGAGTTCGCCCATGGCGGCCGAAAGCCACACGCCGCAGATATCCGCCGGCCACCGCACCGCGTTCATCCCGGTACTCAAATCCGACCTCATCCCGGCCCTCGCAGAACAGGGCATGACCGCCGACCAAAGTGGCGACTTCCACACGCTTGCGGCCTTCCTCGGCGCCTATTTTCATCATGATTTCTACGACGAGCTGACGGATCTGAAGGACACCTACGCGTGGTTTTCGCCGGCCGGCCCCCGCCCCACGCGCCGCCCGCCAGACGAACCGGAGGCTGCGTACCTCAGACTCTGCGCGACGCTCGAAAGCGTCATGGCGCGCGCGAACTTCGCCGAGTTTCCGACAGCCGAAATCGAGCGGCTGGGCGGCGACCATCCGCTGCTCGACGTGAAGACGCGCACGCCCCTCGATGCCTACGAGACCATCCGCGTCTTCTATCGCGGCCGCCGCACCGAAACGGTCGCGCAACCGAATGCGCTCGGCTTCAAGAGCAAGAAGAGATTCGAGACGGAGACATTCGACGACGTCCTCGTCTTCGTCCGCTTCAAGCAGCCCGAAGGTACGCCGCGCCGCGCACTGCCGCTCGCGCGCCGTCGCAGCCTCCCCGGCGACGCCGAGCCCGGCAGCGTGATGATCAAACTCTTCCGCAACATCACGCGCCTGGAACTGCCGACGTTGCTTCCCGAAGTGAAAGTGGTGATGAGCCGCAAAGACGCGGTGATGCTCGGTGGCCCGGCGCTGTTGGGCGGCGTGCCGGTGCTGCTCAACATCATCCCGGCGCTCTCGGTCGTGCTCGTCGTCATCGGCGCCTATCTCGGCTTCTCGGGCGAAGTCACACAGGACAAGCTGATGAAGGCCGTCGGCGCGCTCTCCGTTCTGGTCGGCGCCGGCGCCTTCATGTTTCGTCAGTACTCGAACTATTCCTTCCGCAAGCTGAAATATCAAAAGCGGGTCTCCGACAACGTCTACTTCAAGAACGTCAACAACAACGCCGGCGTCTTCGAAACACTGATCAACGCCGCCGAAGAACAAGAGACCAAGGAAGTCATCCTCGCTTACCACTCGCTCCTGACGGCCGGCCCCGCCGCCGGCGCCGCCGAACTCGACCACCGCATAGAGGCGTGGTTGAAATCGGCGTTCGGCGTCGAGGTGGACTTCGAAGTCTCCGACGCGTTGTCCAAGCTCGAAGGTCTAGGCCTTCTCGCGCAGAAAGAAGGTAAAATCGCGGTCGTTCCCCTGGGGGATGCGCTCGCTCGCCTCGACACGCTTTGGGATCGGCTATACGACTTCACGCAGGGTCGGCGCGCCAGCGCCGCCTGACAAAGGGCGCGAAGGGGAAACCGGGGACACATGGCGCAGCGCGACGCAACGACACGCGAAAGCGCGCTGGCGATGGCCGGCATCGCGGGCCTGTTGCGTTGGCTGGGGCTCGTGCCGTGGGCCGTGTTGGCCCTTGTGCTCTTCTTCCAATGGAGCGACGCCGGCAGCATCCTCTCCGGACTTCGCTATCAGGTCTTCGACTACTACCAGCGCACCATGCCGCGCACATACACCGAAACGCCGGTGCGCTACATCGACATCGATGAGGAAAGTCTGCGCCGCATCGGTCAATGGCCGTGGCCGCGCACGACGCTCGCCAAGATCACGCAAACGCTGGCCGATGCGGGCGTGGGTGTAATTGCTTTCGATATCGTATTTCCTGAGCCCGACCGCACGTCGCCCGACCTGGTGGCGAGGTCGCTGCCGCCGGACGACACATGGAGCGCGACCCGCGCCCAACTTGGACAACTGCCGAACAACGACGACGTCTTCGCCCAGACGCTGAAGCAGACGCCGTCGGTGCTCGGCTTCATCTTAGGCGACGTGACCGGCACGCGAGCGCCGGCATTGAAGGCCGGCATGGCCAATGTCGGCGACTCGGACAGCAAACTTGTCGACGCCGTCCGGCAATTCAGAGGCGCCACCGTCTCGCTCGATGTCCTGCAAAACGCAGCGCCGGGCAGCGGCTCGTTCAACACTGCCGTCGATAAGGACGGCATCGTCCGCCGCGTACCGCTCTTCGTTGGGTACAAAGGCAAGGTCTATCCAGGCCTCGCGCTCGAAGCGTTGCGCGTCGCGCTCAGAAATCCCGAAGACGGAAGCGCACCGACGCTGCTGGTGAAAATGGCGGGCGGCGGCGGCGAACTCTCGCTCGGCAATCCCAACACGGTCGTCAACGTCAAAGTCGGCCCATTCGAAATTCCGTCGACCGAAGACGGACAGATGTGGATCCATTACACGAAGGATGTCCCGCAGCGGCGCATCCCCGCCTGGCGCGTGCTCGAGCAACCGAATTCGCTCGGCGACCTCGCCGGCGCGGCCATCTTCGTCGGCACAAGTGCACCCGGCCTCTTGGACCTTCGTTCGACGCCGATCCGTCTCGACGCCCCGGGCGTCGAGGTGCACATCCAGGCCTTCGAGCAAATGCTGCTCCGCCATTTCCTGGAACGGCCGGACTGGGCCAACGGCCTCGAGATGGGCTTCGCCCTATTCCTGGGGCTCTTCGTGTTGCTCACGATCTCACGCGTACCCGTCTACTGGATCGCGAGCATCGCCGTCGTCGCTATCGTCACCGCCGTCGGCACCTCGTGGTGGGCGTTCACGCAACACAACTGGCTGCTCGATCCGATCGCCCCGTCGCTCAACATCGCGCTCGTCTTCGCCGCAGCCAGCCTCGTCAAATTCATGCGCACGGAGGCTGAGCGCCGCACCGTCCGCAGCGCCTTCGCCCAATACCTCCCGCCCGACGTCGTCGAGCAGATCGCGGCCGACCCGTCGAAGCTGAAACTCGGCGGCGACACGCGCGAACTGTCGATCATGTTCTGCGATATCCGCGGCTTCACGCCGATCGCCGAAAGCTTCCGCTCAGACCCGCAAGGC
>JAEUMM010000010.1 GCA_016792645.1 Alphaproteobacteria bacterium
TCGTCGTCACCACGAACACGCGCTCCGCCGGCGCCGAACTCGAATACTTCGCCGCCAACTGCAAAGCCGTCGCCGCCATCACGCAACCCGAATACGCCGAAATCGTCGCGCAGAACGTCAAGTCGGTGCGCTGGCTCGCCGTCACCGAACATCTGGCCGACGGCGCCCCCGCGCCCGCAAACCAAAAGCCCGATAAGACAACCGCGTTCTCATCGATCGACGGCGACCCCGCAGACCTGCCGAAAATAGAGCCCGACCCCTGGCGTCCCGGTTCCGTGCAGTACACCTCCGGCACGACCTCGCGCCCCAAGGGCGTACTCTGGACGCAAGGCAACGCCCTTTGGGGCGCGCGCACGTCGGCGGTGCATGAGGGCCTGACGGAGAACGACGTGCATCACGTCGTCATGCCTTCGTTCCACACCAACGCGCGCACCTATTCCATTCTGCCCACCATGTGGGCGGGCGGCACGGTGGTGATGCAGCCGAAATTCTCAGCCCGCCGCTGGTGGGACGTGGCGTTGCGCAACAAATGCACCTGGGCCTCGACCATCCCCTTCATGATGAAAGCGCTCATGGAGCATGAAGTGCCCAAGCACCATTTCCGCATGTTCGGCAACGCCGTGAACGAACCGCCCTTCGACGCCTTCTTCGGTGTACGGACGATCGGCTGGTGGGGCATGACCGAAACGGTAACCCAAGGCCTCATCGGCGACGCGCTGCTCCGCAACCGTCCGATGTCGACCGGCAGACCCGCAGCCGGCTACGGCATTCGCGTCGTGCGCGACGACGACCTGTCGACCGCCGTCGACCCCGGCGAAACCGGCCACCTGCAAGTCCAAGGCGTACGCGGCATCCAACTCTTCGCCGAATACCTCAACAACTGGGAAGCCATGCGCGAAAGCTTCACGGTCGACGGCTGGTTCATCACCGGCGACCGCGTGACGCTCGACCCCGACGGCATGATCACCTTCGCCGACCGCGACAAAGACATGCTGAAAGTCGGCGGCGAAAACGTAGCCGCCTCCGAAATTGAACGCGTCATCGCCTTGGTCCCGGGCGTCGCCGAATGCGCGGTCGTCGCCCAAAAACACCGCATGCTCGACGAAGTCCCCGTCGCCTTCGTCATCCCCGCACCAGGCGTGGCGATAGAGGGCAACACCGACCTCCCAACCGCCATCATGGCCGCCTGCAAATCCCAACTCGCCGACTTCAAACGCCCCCGCCAAGTCATCCTGCTGCCGGAGTTTCCGCGCAGCACGCTGGAAAAGGTAAGTAAAGTCGACCTCCGCAAACGCCTGCCGCAAACGGGCTAGCGCAATATCCTCACCCTTTTGACTCAGCGAAAACCCCAACCAACGGAGACGAGTAATGGAAGTGCGTGACAGCAACGGCGCGTTGTTGGCCGACGGCGACAGGGTCGTGCTGATCAAGGATCTGAAGGTGAAGGGCGCGGGCGAAACGCTCAAGCGCGGCACCGTGATCAAATCAATCCGCCTGACCGACAACCCGGAAGAAATCGACTGCCGCCACGACAAGATCAAAGGTCTCGTTCTGCGCACCGAGTTCGTCAAGAAAGCCTAAGCGCGTCGTCACGGCAGTTGTTGAAAGCGCACCGATGCAAACCAAAGACATGGGCTCGGGTCGCTCTCAACGGCGGCTGGGCACGGCCGCGCATCCGTTCACCTGCAGAAGCACGGCACAAAAAAGCCCCGGTGGCCTTTCGGCGACCGGGGTCTTCAGAGTCTAGGTCAGCGATGATGGGCTAACGCCAATCGTCGCGCCGTCCGTCGCGCCAATCGCGGCGGTTGCGATCGCGGTCGCGATCGCGGGTCGTCTCATAGTACGACGTCCGGCGGTTCTGACGGTACCAATTGCGTTGGCGATCGTTCTGCCAGCGGTGCCAGCGGCGGTTGCGATCGTAGTAGCCGTCGGAATAGGCAATGACGATATCGCCCAACTGAATGGAGAACTGCGGACCGTCGCGTCCGTAGTCGCTGCGCCGATCGTAACCGCGCCCATAGTAATCGGCTTGGCAATAGCCTTGCTCGACGACTCGACCGCCATAGTTCCGGCAGGTGCTCGGCGAGGCGTTGTAGTAGTCGCCGTTGTTGTAGCAGCAGGGCTTGGTGTCCGCCTGCGCCGGCGCGGCGGTCGCAAAAACCGCAAGGCAAGATGCGCCCAGCAGCGGAAGTAGGCTTCTCGTGATGTTCATGAATGTCACTCCTATGCGTGCGTCATCAATTTCCGATTCAACGCACTGCTCGCGAGCGCCTTCGTGTACGGCCGTGCAGCAGCGTTTCCTCATCCGGCGTTTGTCTTGTGTCGCCGTCGATCAATGAAACGCGCACCAAATCCAAAGGGTTCCGGGGTTCCGTGCGTTGCAGCCGCGGATCTCGGCGCTTTGCGATCAAATGCACGCTATTGCCGGGGCTTCGACGGCTCCTGCACAGATAGAGCGCATGCGTGCCCGCGGCGTTTGCGCACGCACGCCGCCGCTGCAACGGCAAATGAACCGAGGCGGTTACTTCGCGTTCGCGTCAGCTTGATGCAAACCAAAGATGTTGCCGTCGGGATCCTTCACATAGGCAACCCACCCGACGCCCGGTATCGCCATCTTGGGCAACGCAACGCTCCCGCCCAGCTTCTGCGCGCGCGCAAAGTAAGCGTCGACCGAGGGCACATTGACCGTGCACATATGCGCGTTGACGGCCTGGCCGTCGACGGGCTTCGGCCCTTGGCGCTTCAACAACCCGCCATTGATTCCCGGCTCATCGCCGTGCGCCGTATCGATCAGCCAATAGTCGATATGCGCCAGATGCTGCATCTTCCACCCGAACAACTCGGTGTAGAAGGCAGCGATCTTCTCCGGCTCACTCGCATGAATCTCAAAATGAGCAACCCGCGGCATCGATCGTCCTCCCAAGTTTGAAGAACCATATCACACCGCCACGGGACGGGTCGCCGCCGACTGTTTCGCAAATCGCAATAGTCCGTGTACGTCATAAAAGCCTTCCGGCACAGGCGATTTCGATGGATTTTTCAGATCGAAAGTTCTATAATTGTTCTTCTCCGCGCCAGTGCCTTCAAGGTCGCCGGCGCGCTGCGACTTGAACCCGCTGATCCCACCCGACGCTGCCGTCACATGTGATGGCAATGTGATGGCGCCGTGACGCCATTTTCCGCGCAATTCCGCCAATGTGACGGTGTGACGGCAAAGAGTGCATCGTTTTCGAATACGGGAAAACCCTTAGGCCCGCCGCCTCAACGGCAAAATCACCGGCGCCCCATTGTGCTCGCCGATAAACGCATCGATCCCGAACACCTGGCGCAAATTCTCGCTCGAAAGAACCGCCCCAGGCTCCCCGTCGCTGGCGACCCGCCCCTCCGACAACAGCACGACGCGCGAACAATGCCGCGCCGCCACCGAAAGATCGTGCAACACCACAACGACAAGAGCCCCCGCGCGCGCCGTCGCCTGCAAAACCTCCATCGCATGCAACTGATGCGAAGGATCAAGCTGCGCAAACGGCTCATCCGCGAGAAGGATCTT
>JAEUMM010000043.1 GCA_016792645.1 Alphaproteobacteria bacterium
GCGTGCGCAAGCTGCGGTTGACGGGCGGTGAGCCTTTGGTTCGGCGCAACGTTATGGGGCTTGTGCGCAGCCTTGGGCGGCACGTGCAGTCCGGCGCGCTTGATGAGCTGACTTTGACGACGAACGGCAGTCAGTTGGCGAGGTATGCGGCGGAGCTGAAGGATGCCGGTGTTCGGCGAATCAATGTGTCGCTCGATACGCTTGACCCTGTGAAGTTTCGCGAGATCACGCGGTGGGGGCGGATCGAACAGGTGCTTGAGGGGATTGAGGCGGCGCGTGGTGCGGGCTTGCAGGTCAAGATCAACACCGTCGGCTTGCGTGGCATCAACGACGGCGAGATCGAAAGCCTGATGCTGTGGGCGCATGGCAAAGGCATGGATTTTACGCTGATCGAGACGATGCCGATGGGCGATATCGATGCCGATCGGACGGATCAGTATTTGCCGCTGTCGTTGGTGCGTTCGCTGCTGTCGCAGCGATTCACCTTGGAAGAGAGCGACTATCGCACCGGCGGGCCGGCGCGCTATGCGCGGGTCGCCGAGACCGGTGGGCGGATCGGGTTCATTACGCCGCTCACGCATAATTTCTGCGAGAGCTGCAATCGCGTGCGCTTGACCTGTACGGGCACGCTTTACATGTGCTTGGGTCAGGACGATGCGGCGGATCTTCGTGCGCCTTTGCGGGCGAGCGCGGACGATGCCTTGCTAAGCGCGGCGATCGATGAGGCGATTTCGCGCAAGCCTAAGGGGCACGATTTCGTCATCGATCGTCGCCGGAAAGCGCCGGCTGTGGCGCGGCATATGTCGGTGACCGGCGGCTGATGCGATTTTCGAAGCCCACCTTTGCCGCGTCGAGCGCGCCGGAAGCTCAGGCTGCGCTGCGCGAGCTCACGAAGATCTACGGCAATGCCAAGGCCGATGCCGACGTCATCGTCGCGCTCGGCGGCGATGGGTTGATGCTGCAGACGGTGCATAAGACGTTTAAGAAGGGGCTGCCCATCTACGGCATGAACCGCGGGTCGGTCGGCTTTCTTATGAACGATTATTCGGCGAACCAATTGTTGGAGCGGTTGGATATCGCTGAGGCGCAGGCGATTCATCCGCTGCGCATGAAGGTCAAGACGCGTGGGGGCAAGACATCGTCGGCGCTGGCGTTCAATGAAGTGTCGATGCTGCGCGAGACGCGGCAGGCCGCAAAATTGCGCATCACGATCGACGGCGTCGTGCGGCTTGAGGAGCTGATCTGCGACGGCATTCTGCTTTCGACGCCTGCCGGATCCACGGCCTATAACCTGTCCGTGCATGGGCCGATCTTGCCAATCGACGCGGCGCTGCTGGCGCTGACGCCGATCAGCGCGTTCCGGCCGCGGCGCTGGCGCGGGGCGTTGCTGCCGCGGCGGGCGAAGGTTCTGTTCGAGATGCTGGAATGCGACAAGCGCCCGGTTAGCGCTGTCGCCGATCACATCGAAGTGCGCGATGTGGCCGAAGTGGCGGTCGCCGAAGAGCGCACGGCGTCGGTGACGATCTTGTTCGATCCCGACCGCTCGCTTGAAGAGCGGATGCTGGCCGAGCAGTTCGTCACCGGCTAGCCGCGCAGGGACGACATCGGTTCTTCGATTTTGCCGTAGCCCGCTTCTTCCGGAATGACGAGGAGCTTGCTGCCGTCGCGTTCGACGACTTGCGGCTCGACGGTGACGATGGGGTCGGACTTGGCGCGGTCAATGGCTTCGGCTGCTGTTTTCGATTTGCCGAGCTTCAAGAGGTTCATCTTGGTCGGGAAGATGATCGTCCACTGCTTGTCTTCGATCGCTTCGAGTGGGTTGACCCAGACCGAGTCCACGGACTCCGAACCGTCGTGGCGGCCGAGTTGGCCTGCCGGTGTGGCGGCGACGTAGAAATAGGTGTCGAAGCGCTTGGGCATGAAGGTCGGCGTGACCCAATGCGCAAAGGGGATGAGGCCGTCGCAGGCGAGGCGCAGATTTTCTTTGGTCAGGAATTCGACGAGGCCGACTTCGCTGGCGTTTAGTTTCGGGCGCCAGGGTGCGAGCGCGCTGGACGCGGCGGCGTCGACGTAGTCGCGCTGGCCGGGCTTTCGAGCGAGCAGGATGCCTGATTCTTCGAATCCTTCGCGGATGGCGCAGGCGGCCAAACTCAGCTGCAGATCATCGAGGCTTGCGGCGCCGTCGGTCAGCGCGCGCAGGGACGGATCGCCGTCGTGCTTGTCGACCTTGCCGCCCGGAAACACGAGTGCGCCGGAAGCGAAATCGATCTGGTGATGGCGCTTTACCATGAAAACTTCGATGCCGTTCGCGCCGTCTCGAAGCAGCAGAATGGTCGCGGAAGCCAAGGGCGCGGCGGGTTTCTTTGCGTCAGACATCGATTGTCCCGAGTTTGTTTCAAAAGCTAGAAATTCAAATGCAGTTCTGCAGTTGGAGAGCCCCTTAAAGGGTCACGCGGTAAACACGTGTGACAAGCGGTACATCGTCCGCGCCACAGAGGTTTACCTGGCCCCATGAGCGATAGAACTTTCCGGCTGTCGGCATCTGACATCGATAAGGCGTTCGAACGCAACGAATTCCGCGTGGTGTTCCAGCCGAAGATCGACTTGGCGAGCGAGCGCGTTACGGGCGCCGAGGTTTTTGTGCGCTGGCAGCATCCGCAATACGGCCTTCTGCCGCCCGGGTTGTTCCTCGATTTCATCGAGGCGAACGGCCGGATGCCCGATCTGACGGGCTTTGTGTTTCATGCCGCCTTGGACGGGTGCAAGCGCTGGAAGGCGCAGGGCAAGGATTGGGCCGTCTCGATCAACGTGGCGCCGGGGACCGTGACGTCGGAGGGTTTCTCCGAAGGTCTTGCCAAGTTGCTCCAGGAATACGGGCTTGAACCGGCACGGGTCATCATTGAAGTGCCGGAGCGCGCGATTGCGCAAGAGCCGGAGACGTTGTGCGAAGCGCTGCTTGAAGTGCGCGAGATGGGCGTCCATGTCGCGCTGGACGGCGGCGGTATCGTGCCGGTCGACTTAGCGCAGTTCGTGCCGATGCCGTTCACATCGATCAAAGTCGGCGGACCGGCCAGCATTCGTTTGGCGCAGCGACTAGGCCTGCGCGGCAAGGGTGCCATCGCCGCGCGCCTGAGGTTCGCACATCAATACAATCTCGAAGCGGTTGCGGTCGGCGCGGAAGACGAAGCGACGATGCAGGGCTTGGCCGATGTCGGCTTCACGGCGGCGCAAGGTATCTGGATTCAAAAACCAATGCCGCTTGAGGATTTGCTCAAGTGGAACGGAACGTGGGCGCGAGGGCGCGTGTCGATGGATCCGATGCCTGCGGCGACGCCCGCGAAGGGGCCGCGCGCCGTCGAGCCGAAGGGCGATCAGGGCAATGCCGCGGAAGCGGCTCGCGCGAAACGGGCGAGCGCTCCGCCCGTCTTGCAACCCAAGCCGCAGCAGAAAGTCATGCCGACATTGCCGGCGATGGAGATGTCCGACCTCGAAGATATTGTCGAGGACGAGGAGGCCAGTGCGCCGCCCGTCAAGCGTCAGGGCTTTGGTGCGCCGGCCGAGGGCTGTCCCCCGATGAAGGGGCTTGTTCAGCGTAAGACGCGCAAGGGCTCGTTGCAGGATTTGGCATAGTTTCAGGTGGCCGGTTGACTTGAGGCCGTCTGCATTCTTCGGGGCGCAGGCGGCTTCTCCTTTTTCCGGTTGCGCTTCGTGCTATTGAGGGCCGATGAGCATCGGAGGCCCCGCATGAGTTTCTATGAACGCCGCATTCTGCCGTGGCTTCTCGACCTGGCGATGAGCGCGAAGCCGATCACCGATCAGCGCAAGAAGGTCGTGCCGCTGGCGCAGGGCCGTGTGCTTGAGATCGGTCTCGGCGCGGGGCAGAACCTGGCGTTCTATGATCCCGCAAAGGTCAGCCATGTATGGGGCCTCGAACCGTCGGCGGAGATGCGGGCGAGGGCCCTCAAACGCGCGAAGGATGCCAAGTTCAGTTTGGAATTTCTGGATCTAAAGGCGGAGGAGATTCCGCTTGAGGACAAGGCCGCCGATACGGTTCTCGTCACGTACACGTTGTGCACCATTCCCGACGTGGTCCGCGCTTTGAAGGGGATGCGCCGCGTCTTGAAACCTGGCGGCCGCCTAATCTTTTGCGAGCATGGGCGCGCGCCCGACACCAATGTCAGCAAATGGCAAGATCGAATTACGCCGACGTGGAGGGCGCTGGCGGGCGGTTGCCATCTGGCGCGGCCGATCCCTGAGCTGATCCGACAGGGCGGGTTCGAGATCGAGAAGATGGAGCAGATGTATCTGCCCTCTACGCCGCGGTTTGCCGGGTACAATTACTGGGGTACGGCGAAATAGTGACAATTCGTTAAGCGTGTCGTTTACCTGCGTATTTACTCGCCCCTGGCACGCTCTCGTTTATGAAAACGAGCATTGCCCTCACCCTGGGTTCGGGCGTCTTCGCGGTTCTGCTGGGCGCCTATCTGTTTGCGTATGCCACGACCGTTCGCGATCCCGTCGAATGGAAGGACGGCGACGTGATCGTGCAGGACTCCAAGGTCGAGAATATCTTGCCGCTGTTTGCGGCCGAGGGCGGGTTCACGCACGTAGGCGTCGTCGAGGCGCGACCCGAGGGCGCCGTCGTTATCGAGGCGGCCGACAAAGTCGTTGAGACGCCAATGCACAGCTTTCTGGCGCGCAGCGAGGACGGCGCGTTTGCGGTTTATCGCTTGAACGGGCTTACGCCGGAGCAAGGCAAGTCGGTGGTGGCTGCGGCGCGGCGGCAGATCGGCAAGCCGAACGACTTCTTCTTGCGCAGGAGTTGGGAGCAACTCTACTCGAGTGAGCTCGTGCGTCTCGCGTTCAGCGATGTGGGCGTTGAGGTCGGGCGGCCGCAGAAGATGAGCCGCGTCGCCGACGATCTTGGCGTGGTGCGGTCGCATTTCATGCGCGAGTGGTCGACGAACGAGGACTGTCAGCGGCGCAAACTCACGCAGGAACAATGCTGGCAGCAATTGACCAAGCAAGAAGTCGTGACGCCGTCGAGCATCGTCAACGACAACCGTATGACGAAAGTCTTCGAGGTTGCGAAAGCTGAGAAGAAGGGCTTCACACTGTCGCGCGCCAACGAGAAGGCGGATCCGGCGCCCGCGCCCTGACGTTTAGGCGCGGCGCGCGGAATAGATCGAAATCGATCCCGTCGGGGTCGGGATGACGACATTTTCCTTCACGTCGACAAAGCCGGCTTCCGCCATCAGTTCAGGCAAAACACCATCGGCGTTCGGCTGTGTGTTGCCGAAGCCGTCCAGCGTCTGCACCTGACGGAAGGCAAAGCGCATCAGCGGTGAGCTCTGCAGGCCGTAGTCGGCGATGTGCAGTTCGCCGCCCGGTTGAAGGCCGGCAAAGGCGTTCAGAATCGTCAGGCGCTTGGCCGCCAGGGGCATTTGGTGCAGCACGAGGCTCGAGACCACCTTATTCGGGCGGATGTGCGAGGCGATCGCGGCGGTGTCTTGCGCAAAGCCTTGGGCGAAATGGACCAGGACGCCGGCGTCGCGCGCCTTGATTTCGGCCCGCGTCAGGATGTCCGGGTCGGGGTCGATGCCGTAGACGGAGGCGCCGGGCTCGGACTGCTTCAGCAAAACCGCCAGCGATCCCGTGCCGCAGCCCAAATCGAGGATGACGTCGCGGGGTTCGGGGGCGATTTGCTTAACGAAGGCGCGCCGCCACGTTCTCTCGCAGGTCATGAGCGAGATTGTCGTATCGTAAAACGGCGAAAGGCGGTGATCGCCCAGCGCGGGTACGAAAGCTCGTGTTTGCATTGCCGGCTCCCCGCCGGAGCGATGAGCTCCGGATGTAGTCACGAACATGCTTCGATTCAACATCTGGAATATCGACGTTTTGGATATCGCGCGTGTGACAGCCCTCACGGAAGACGCACCGAATATTCCATGCCGTGACCGATCGGCAGTGTGACGGATTCGAATCCGTTTGTCCGGTCCTGCATGTGGGCAACGTAAGGGCGCAGAGTCTTTTTGAAAGTGAAGATATTGTCAGCAAGAACGACCGCGCCTGCTCTCATTTTGGGCGAAAGCATCTTGATCATCGGCAGATAGATGTCTTTCCAACCATCGAGCAGGAGGAAATCGATCTGATGTTCCAATGCTGCCAAGCTTTTCATCGCATCGCCTTCGCGAATGTCCACAAATTGCGCGAGGCCGGCTTCCGCGACATTTGCGCGCGCGGCTTTAACCTTTGTGGGCTCCATTTCAGTTCCGATGACTCGTCCACCGTTGGCCCGCGCGGCTGCCGCTAGGTAAATCGTCGAGATCGCGAACGATGTTCCGAATTCGACAATCGTCTTCGCTTCGATCGCGCGTGCGGTGACGTAGAGCAGTTTGCCCTGATCGGGATCGACGGGAATGTAGGCGTTCTTCAGATACGGCTCGACGGCGTCGAAGGTTTTCTTACCTCTGAGCGCGGCGAGCGCTGCGGCGGGCAGAGCGCGCAGTAGAATCCAGCGATCGCCTTTTGCGCGCTCGTGCAGCTTTTTCAACGTGGTTGCGACTTTCGGATCGGCGAGACCGGCATCATCGTTTGTTGACATCACGCATTTTCCTGCGTGACGCGGGTGAGGCGGATTGCTTTTTCAGGGCAGGCGGCGACGCACAGGCCGCACGCGTGACACGCGCCGGCGTTGATCACGAACGCCTGCTTGCCGCCGTGCAACACGACTTTCAGCCAGGGGCCAAAGGGGAGGACCTTCATTTCGGGCTTGGTCAGTTTGCGCAGTTGGAACACGTCGTAGGGGCAGACTTCCTCGCAATCGCCCGCGCCTTCGCAGCGATGCGGGTTGATGACCGGCGCCACGACTTTCGGCGGCTGCTTGCAGTCCTGGGTCTGCGGGGCGGCGCTCATCTTTCCGTCTCTCTTGATTGTAAAGTTGTGTAAAGTGAGCTATTACTCATATTATACGAGTTATTGCTCGTGTTCGATACTCGCAAACGGAACGGTCATGGCGCGCGCGAAGAAAATGGCGGCAAGTCCGCGTAAATTGCCGGAGCAGGACCGGTCGCGCGCGACCGTGGACACGATCATTGCGGCGGCTGCTCGCATTTTGGTTCGGGACGGGTATGACGCGTTCACGACCAATCGCGTGGCCGAGAAGGCGGGGGTCAGCATTGGGTCGCTCTATCAGTATTTTCCGAATAAGGATGCGCTGCTCAGCGAATTGATGCGGCGGCATACGCATGCGATCGAAGACGGGATCGAGGCGATGGCCGAACGCGCGAAGAGTGCGCCGCTGGCCGAGGTCGTGAGGATCGCGATCGAGCATAATGTGCGCTCGCATCTCATCGATCCGGAATTGCACCGCGTGTTGTCGGAGGTGCCGCCGCTGGGCAAGCTCGACTGGGAGGCGGCGTTCACGGAGCGCATGGTGTCGCGCGTGCGCGATGCGTTCGAGGCCAAGCGGGCGGAGATCGTGGTCGCGGATCTCGATCTTGCCGTTTACGTGGTGACGCATACGGTCGAGGCTGTGGTGCATAATGCGGTGACAGAGCGGCTTGCCGATCTGAAGTCCGGTGCGTTGGCCGAGGAGGTGACGCGGATGCTGGTCGGCTATCTGACGGGAAAGGCCGTGCCGGCGAAGCGGCCCTCGCGTGCGGCCGCGGAATAGCGCGCCTTCCCGGGCACAGGGGCGCGGCGAAGTGTGCGAAATGCCTATCCCTGACGGGGCCAGACTGGGGCGTTGCTTGACTTAGGATATTGGGCCGCGGAGCATCCCGGCGCTAGAGCCAGAAGGTAAGGGGACGGCCCGTGGGATCACTCGTCAAAGCCATCTACGACAATTGGCGCAGCTTTGTTTCGTTCCTGCTGACGTTCGTCGTTATCGGTGTTCTGCTGGTCTATGAGCCCACTTGGATCAGCGCGGTGACGCAGTTCGCGCGTGCGCTGAAAGAAGGCGCGATTGAGTTTGCGTCGTTCCTGGGTTGGGACACGCTTGCTGCGGCGTTCGATTTCACGGTGAGCGACATCGCGATTGCGTGGGGGCTCTTCATGCTTTTGACGCGCGCGTTCATCATCACGTCGGTCGTTTGGCTGGCCGGTCATGTCGCGCGGGCCATCACCAACCGGCGCAGCTCCAACTAGCACGCACTGTTCTCGCCGCTGACCTGTCGCGTGATTGATACAAGCACTGGCGCCGTTTCCAGTCGTCGCCGATTGACTGCACTGACCTTCATTGATGTAATTTACGCGGTCTGCAGTCGAATGCGATTCACGAAATGGAGAGGCTATGAAACGCGCGCTCTCGTTTTGTTTTGCACTATTGATTATCGCTCTCGCGCAGCCGGCGATGGCCGCCGACCGGCCGTCGGGCCGGCCGACCTGCGTTCATGTGCCCTCGATCCACGATTGGCGAGTCAGGGCCCCACGCAAGGTATCTGTGGTTGTCGGTAAGGCCGACACTTGGGGCCTGTTCATTGTGACGTTTGTGAGCGAGTGCTTCCCTCGCTTTCCGAAAAACACGCTGCGCGTCGAAGCGCGGAGCGAGTGTCTTGCGCCCGGCGACAGCATGTTTTTCACCTTCCCGCCGTCCAAGAGCAGCCCATCCGACACCGAAGTGCGCTGCGTGGTGCAGATGGTTCAAGGGACGTCGCCATCGCGACCCGACGATCCGCCGACATGCACATGGGTGCCCAGTCCCGACGGCCGGGGGCCCATGACGGAAGATTGCCACTAGTCGCGCGTCAGCGGTTGAGTTCGCGCATCGCCTTGTCGAGGCCCTCGAGCGTTAGGGGGTACATGCGATCGCTGACGATCTGCTTCATGATTTGGATCGAGGGCGTGTATTCCCAGTGGCGCTCGGGGACGGGGTTGAGCCAGATCACGTGCTCGTAGATGCGCGTCAGGCGTTCGAGCCAGACGGCGCCGGGTTCTTCGTTCCAGTGTTCGACGCTGCCGCCGGGATAGGTGATTTCGTAGGGGCTCATCGTTGCGTCGCCGACGATGACGATCTTGTAGTCGTGCGGGTATTTGTGGAGCACGTCCCAGGTCGGCGTCTTTTCGTTGTGGCGGCGGCGGTTGTCCTTCCACAGGCTTTCGTAGACGCAATTGTGGAAGTAGTAGAAATCCATGTGCTTGAATTCGGTGCGCGCGGCGGAGAACA
>JAEUMM010000115.1 GCA_016792645.1 Alphaproteobacteria bacterium
CCTTTCAATCTTCAGCAGATGAAGGCGGCGGCTCCGTTGATGAAGGATCAGTTTCGCGCGCATGCCGGGTTCTTGGATGCTCAGTTGACGGACGGGCGCGCGTTCGTTTCGCCGTCGACGGACGGCAAGCCCTCGGTCAGCGACGCGCATTGCTATATGAACCTGTGGTTCTTGAAGGGCGCCCTGCCCCACTTGGCCGATGCGCTGTTGAAGGAGTATCCGCGGGTCGAGGCTTGGTACGAGCGGGTGAAGGCGCTGGGACACGGCACGCCGGTTCCGATGGAGGCGAGCGAGGCGCTGCGGATCGCCAAGGAGTCGACGTCCGACGCCAAGGTCGCGACGGATCCGCACGATCCGAACGGGCGCAAGCCGGGCGATCGCGTGAGTGTGATGCCCGACGACTACGGCCGCGATGCGGTGGTGGGCGAGATCGTCTTTTCAAACGCGCAGGAAATTGCCATCAAGCGGCATGATCCGGCGGTCGGCGACGTCGTCGTGCATTTTCCGCGCGCCGGATTTTGGGTCCTTCCCGCTTAGGAGTTTTCGATGAACGCGCCGGAATCCATTCCCGTTATCGCCGAAGCGGCGTGCGGAAAGCTTGAAGGGTCGCGACGCGAAGGCATTTGCGCGTTCAAGGGAATCCCGTTCGCCACGGCACGGCGTTGGAGCGTGCCGGAGCGCGTGGCGCCTTGGGCTGGCGTGCGCGCGGCGCGCACGGCGGGCTACGTGGCGCCTCAGAACCCGACGGCGGTCGCCGCGCTGATTGGCGGCGCGAAGGGTGAGCCCACGCAAAGCGAAGACTGCTTGTCCCTGAACGTGTGGACGCCGGCGTGCGACAGCGCGAAGCGTCCCGTCATGGTTTGGATTCACGGCGGCGCGTTCATCAACGGCACGGGCAGCGTGCCGCTCTATAGCGGTCTCCCGCTGTCGCAAGCAGGCAACGTGGTCGTCGTCACCATCAATTATCGCTTGGGCAGTTTCGGGTTTCTGCGGTTGGCCGACGTTACCGGCGGGCGTGTTGCTTCGGGTGAAAGCGAGGGCTTGCTCGATCAAATTGCGGCGCTTGAATGGGTTCGCGACAACATCGCGGCGTTCGGCGGCGATGCCGGCAACGTCACCATCTTCGGCGAGAGCGCGGGCGGCATGAGCGTCGGCGCTTTGCTGGGCAGCACCAAAGCGCGTGGTTTGTTTCATAAGGCGATCTCGCAGAGCGGCGGTGCGCATATCGGTCATGCGCCCGATCATGCGAGCAAGATCGCCGACGTGTTCCTGCATCATCTGGGCGTGAAGGCGAACGATCCGGCGGCCTTGTTTGCGGCGCCTATTCCCGCACTCTTGAGCGCGCAGCTTGCGCTGCTCGGCGAGGTCGATGGGCAGCATGATCCGCATAAGCTGGGCTCGATGGCGTTTCGGCCCGTGATCGACGGTGCGGTGCTGACGGGCACGCCGATCGATGCCGTGCGCGACGGTGCTTCGCGCGGGGTGCCGCTGCTCGCGGGAACGACGACCGAAGAATGGAAGCTCTACACGGCGATGGATACCGCCGCGCACGCGATGGACGAAAGCAAGCTGCATCGGTGGGCGGAGCGCATGTTCGGCGCCGCGGCGCCGGCCTTGCTGGCAGCGGATGCCGACGGCACGCCTTATGAGCGTTTCGTTTCCATGCAGACCGATCGCGTCTTCCGCGAACCGACGCTGCGCATGCTGGCCGCGCAGGCCAAGCATGCGCCGGTGTTCGAGTACGTGTTCGATTGGCGCTCGCCGGCTATGGGCGGCGCGTTCGGCGCTTGTCACGCCTTGGAGCTTGGGTTTGTGTTCGGGTCGTACAGGCTGAAAGGCCCCGACATGTTCTTCGGGTCCGGGCCGCAGGCCGATGCGATCAGCCAGGCGATGATCGAGGCGTGGACATCGTTTGCGCATACCGGCACGCCGCGCGCCTCCAATTTGGAAGCCTGGCCGCCGTGGTCGAGCACATCGCCGGCGGCGATGGTGTTCGGGGCGGACTCGCGCGCAGGCCATATGAGCCGGTTCGAACTGCCGCACGCTTGGGCGGCGGTGCCGGATGCGCTGGTCGGCCCCTAGGCCGCGCTGACGTTCGCGGCGGCGGCTTCGTTCTTCGCCGCGAGTTTGTCGGCGAGGTCGCGGCCGATGACGCGGTGCATGGCAACGGCGACGAGTTCGTCGGTCGCGACGATCTTGCGCAGCTTCTCCATGTTGAAGACGAAGGCGCGCGAGGCATGTTCGACCGTGACGGTCGCCGACGCCGGCTTGCCGGACACAAAGGCCATCTCGCCCACGAACGCGCCGCCGCGTAGATGCGCAACGACATGCCCTTGCGCCTCAACCGACGCCTGGCCGTTGCAGATGAGGACCAGTTCGGAGACCGGCTCACCTTCATTCGTGATCGTCGTGCCGGCTTCGAGCGTGCGCCAACTGCCCGCTTTAACCAGGCGGGCCAGTTGCGCGTGACTGAACCCCGCGAAGACGCCTTGGCGCAGCAGGTGCGCGTCTTCCAACATGCGCAAATTGCGATTGTCCGCGATGAGCCAATAGATCTGGTAGGCGTTGATCGCGATGAAGACGACGTCCCACGCGATGCCCGTATGCATCGCACCGCCTGAGAGCTGGAAGTACACAATCTCAAGCGACAGGCCGAGGACCGCCGTTACGCGCAGCCAGTACATGTTGGTCAGATAATACGAGACCGCGATCAGGATATAGGAGACGTGACCGGGCACGTCCGCCCAGATGAATGGAATGGTGTTCGTATCCATGACCCTGTCCTGACGCTGTTAGTTCTCCAGCATCACCTTACACTGATGGACGGGTTTGCGCAGGGCCTCGAACGCGGCTGGGAGGCCGTCCAGATTCACCACGTCGGTTATCATGTGTTCGACGTCGACGCGGTCTTTCGCGATCATGTCGATGACGTAGTCGAAGTCGGCGGGGCGGTAGCCTAGGACGAACTGGAGCGTCAGTTCTTTGACGATGCCCATCAGCGGCATGATCATGTCCATTTGCTGGCAGACGCCGGCGACGACGATTTTGCAGTTGCGCGGGGCCATCATCATTGTTTCGTTGATGAGGCCGGGGGCGCCGACGCATTCGAAGATAATGTCGGGGCCTTTGCCGGCGATGGCTTCGACTTGCGGCACCAGGGCCTTCACCGGATCGATCGCGTCGGTGGCGCCGAAGCGGGCGGCCATTTTGGCGCGCTGTTCGGCTTTGTCGCTGACGATGACGTGACGCGCGCCTAAGAATTTCGCCCACAGCATCACCGAGAGGCCGACGGGGCCTGCGCCGATGACGAGCACCGTCGCGCCGCGCTGCATGTTCGCTTTGTCGACGGCGTGGAGGCCGACCGACAGCGGCTCTATCATCGCGCCTTCGTGGAAGTTCACGACGCTGGGCAGCTTGTGCGCGCCCGTCGCGCCGATGCGCACGAACTCCGCGTAAGCGCCGTGGCTTTGGCCGAGACCGATCGATATGCCTTTTTCGCAGACGCCGAAGCCGGTGCCGGCGTTGCGGCAGCCTGCGCACTCACCGCAGTAGATGTAAGGGAAACCCGCGACGCGGTCGCCGACCTTCCATTGGCCTTTGATGGCGGAGCCGACCTCCATCACTTCGCCGGCGAATTCGTGACCCATGACGCTGCCCGACGGCAGGGGTTGGATCGACGTCGCTTCGGTCATGTGCAGGTCGGAGCCGCAGATGCCGCAGTTCTTGACCTTGAGGATCAAGTCGGTCGGTCCGCATTGCGGATTCGCTACGGTTTCAATGGCGAGCGGTGAGCCCGTACCCTTAAAGACGGCGGCGCGCATGTGGTGTCCTCGATGTGTGTTCAATGGCTGATGGCAATGACAATAGCCCGACAATATGCGAGGCTTCCACCATCGTCATTACAATAGGAATTCGAGGAAACGCGCATGACCATCAAACTCCGTAACGGCATCTTCCTGGCGCCCTTTCATCCGATCGATGAAGACCCCACGCTTTGCATCCATCGCGATCTGGAACTGATCGAGCATCTGGACCGTCTGGGATACGACGAGGCTTGGGTGGGCGAGCACCATTCGGCCGGGTTCGAGATCATCGCCTCGCCCGAGTTGTTCATTGCGGCCGCGGCGGAACGCACGAAGCGTATCAAACTGGGCACGGGTGTCGTGTCGCTGCCCTATCACAACCCTCTGACGGTCGCGAACCGCATGATCCAGCTCGATCATCAGACGCGCGGCCGCGTGATGTTCGGCGTCGGCCCCGGATTGCTTCCGTCGGACGCGTTTCAACTTGGCATCGATCCCAACACGCAACGCGACCGCATGGTCGAGGCGATCGAGGTGATCCTGAAGTTGTTCAACGGCGAGCGGGTCACGAAGAAGACCGAGTGGTTCACGCTGTCGAACGCGATTTGCCAGCTACGTCCCTATACTTGGCCGCATCCGGAAATTTGCGTGGCCTCGAGCGTGACGCCGTCAGGCGGCAAGCTGGCGGGACGTCACGGCTTCGGCATGCTGTGCGTGGCGGCGACGCAAACGGGCGGCTATGACGCGCTGGGCATCAATTGGAAGATCGCCAACGACGTCGCGGCTGAGAACGGACGCACGATGGATCCGGAGAAACTGCGGCTCGTCGGTCCGCTGCATATCGCCGAGACCAAGCAGCAGGCGATCGACAACATCAAATACGGCTTCCACAAATGGGCCGAGTATTTTGCGAAGATCAGCCCGATCAACCCGAACACGGATCGCAGCATCGACCCGTTGGAGCAAGGCATCAAGGACGGCGTCATCGTCGTCGGCACGCCGGACGACGCGATCGCGCAGATCAAGCGCTTGCAGGCCAAGCAAGGCGAATTCGGCGCGTTCCTGCAGCTTGCGCATAATTGGGCGAACTTCGACAACACCAAGAAATCGTACGAGCTGTGGCAGCGGCATGTGACACCGGTCATCAACAAGGCCAACGTCAACCGCACGGACAGCTACAACGACGCCGGCGCCAATTCGGAGAAATACATCGGCGCGGCCATGGGGGCGGCGATGAATACGATCCAGAAGCACGCGATGGAACAAGCGGCGAAAGAG
>JAEUMM010000128.1 GCA_016792645.1 Alphaproteobacteria bacterium
TGAGCGCGCCTCCCGGCAACCCGGACAAGGCCGCCCGGGCGTCGGCCCACGTGAAGCCGGACATATCGACAGGCGCTTCGCGTGCACGAAGTATGGCTTGGCCAGATGTCATCTTTTCAAGCATGGGGCCGCGACCGACCCCAGACATTGACATGGCGCAAGGATCGGCGGCTGGTCCCGGAGGACCAAAACGGTGGATCCCTTCGCACGCACTTTGAGGGGAAGGGCGCTGACACGGGGTACGCGGGCCGCTGGAGGCGCTCAGGAATTCGCTGATCGCAGGTTTGCTTTCGCTGTTCGTATGATAAAAGTTCCCTGTTCCGGCTATCGGGAATTACCCTCCAAAACCCGCAAATACTGCGGCTCTCCGGTGGCCAGAGCGATTTCCAAGGCTCCAGAATCGCAAGAATTCGCTGTAAATCGGCGCAGAACAGGGAATTGGGTCGCTGTTATCGGCTGAGCGGTGTGAGGTCGCCACTGCACACACAGCCAGGCTCTCGACCGCACTCTGCGGGCCGCCGGGGCCGACCTGCGTTTGTGCATGTGAATCGGTATGGAATATTGACCCCGCTTTCGGGGTTATCGACTTCCAAAATTGATCCCCCTGAGACAGCCGGCTTCGTGCGCTTCGCTCGGGGATGCTTGCCGAGGAGACGATCGGGTGTATCCGTCGCGAGTTCTTCGTCAAAGCGCGCAGACGCCCAGCTCACTGTCACTCGATACGAACCTTATTTTTGCGCCTCATTCGTGACGAAGCGCTTCGATCGGGTTTAGGCGCGAGGCTCTCTGCGCGGGAAAATAGCCGAACACGATGCCGACGAGGGCCGAGAATGCGAAGGCGACGACGACGGTCGGCACGTCAACAATGTAGGGCACGCCGAGCATCGAGGTCGCAAAGGCCGCGAAGGCTAAGCCGGCGGCGATGCCCGCGAGGCCGCCGAACAGCGACAGGACCACCGCCTCGACCAGGAACTGCAGCAGCACCTGGCGCGCTTGTGCACCGATGGCGAGGCGTATACCGATCTCGCGCGTGCGCTCCGTCACCGACACCAACATAATGTTCATGATGCCGATGCCGCCAACAAGCAGGCTTACCGCCGCGACCGCACTTAACAGGCCGGTCAACGTGTTGGTCACGCTCGTCATGGTCGAGGCCATCTGTTTCGTGTCCATAACGTCGAAGTCGTCGTCCTCGCCCGGCTTTATGCGCCGCCGCTCGCGCAAGAGACGTTGGACGTCGCGTTGCACCTTGGTCGTCGAGACGCCGTCCTTCGCGACGATGATCATGCTCGAAACGTCTCTGTTGCCCGAGACGCGGCGCTGAAACGTGCGCAGCGGTATGACGATGACGTCGTCCTGATCGGGCCCCGCGGTCGAAGCACCCTTGGCCGCCAGGAGGCCGACCACGCTGCAGGACAGTTTCTCGAGCCTTATCGTTTCGCCAATCGGTTTGCTCTTACCGAATAGCGCCTTGCGCACGGTCTCACCGATCACGCAGACTGAGCTGCCGGCACTAAGCTCGCCTAGCTGGAACAGCCGCCCTTGAGCCAGCGACCACTGCCGGGCGTCGAAAAAGCGGTTGTCGGTGCCAGTGACACTGGTGTTGTAGTTTTCGTTGCCGTAGATCGCCGTCATATTGCGCGAACCCGACGGTACAGCGATCCTGACGCCCGGAATCTGCACTTCCATCGCATTGACGTCGTCGAGGCTGAAATTCTTCGAGGCCGCAGTCGGCGGTCCGAAGCCGCGGCCCGTACGCACCATCAACAGGTTCGTACCTAGCTTGGCCATGTCGGCGGTCACTTGCGCCGTCGTTCCCTGGCCCGTCGTCACCATGCCGATAACCGCGCCAACGCCGATCACGATGCCGAGCACGGTGAGGAACGATCGCAACGCATTGCGCCTAATCGTGCGGATGGCAAGCTTGAAAGCTTCGCTGAGCATCAGGCCGCCTCACGCGGAGCGGCATCTGCGACGATCAAGCCGTCGACGAAACGGATGATGCGGTCGGCATAGTTCGCCATGTCGGGCTCATGCGTCACCATGATAATGGTGATGCCCTCGGCGCGGCGCAGCTCGGTCAAAAGGTCCATGATCTCGCGGCTCTTGGCGGTGTCGAGATTGCCGGTGGGTTCGTCAGCGAGCAGAACCTCGGGCGCACTCACGATGGCGCGCGCGATCGCTACGCGCTGCTGCTGGCCGCCGGAAAGTTTGCTGGGCTCAAAATGCTCTCGGCCTTGAAGTCCGACCTTCGCGAGCGCGGCCATCGCCAGACGCCTGCGCTCATCCACCGGCACACCGCGATAGACCAGCGGCAGTTCCACATTCTCCAGCGCCGATGTGCGCGCCAACAAATTGTAGCCTTGGAATACAAAGCCCAGGAAATGACGCCGGAGCAGCGCGCAATCATCGAGGCTGAGCTCGCCCACCGATACGCCGTCGAAGAAATACGCGCCGTCGGTCGGCGTATCGAGACCGCCTAAGATATTCATCGCCGTCGACTTGCCGGAGCCGCTCGGTCCCATGATGGCGACGAACTCGCGGCGGCGAATGATCATGTCGACTCCAGCGAGTGCATGTACGGCGGCGTCGCCTTCGCCGAACACCTTTGTCACGCCGCGAAATTCGATGAGCGGCGTCATCTCGATGTCTGGATTGCTGTCTCCCATCACTCTGCTCTCACGACCCGGTATCTGCGTCGACGACGACCTTGTCGCCAGCCTTCAGCTCACCCTCGGTCACGACGGTGTTCGTGCCGTCACTGACACCGGTTTTAATCGACCGCTCCTCAGTCTGCTCATTGACCAGAACCCACACGGACTTGCCCGTGCCGGGCGACTTGCTTACCTGATTGGTCCTTCGCCCCGGGCCCCGCGGCATGAGTTGCTGCAACCAGGAACGGCTATCGCCGTTCGTTGCTGCCGGCGGCTCGAAGCGAAGCGCCGCATTCGGAACGAGCAGCGCATCCTTCACTTCCTCGACGCGGATATCAGCGGTCGCGGACATGCCTGGTCGCAACAACAGCTCGGAATTGTCGATCGTCAGAATGGCCTTGTAGGTAACGACGCCCGCGACGGTCTGTGATGAATAGCGCACTGTCGTGATTTGCGCCGGGAACGTCTTGTCCGGGAAGCCTTCGACCCAGAACGTCGCGTTGTTGCCTTTCTGGACCTGCGAGACGTCTGCTTCGTCGATGTCGACTTCGAGCTGCATGCGTTTCAGATCCTGCGCGAGCTTGAACAAGACCGGCGCTTGCAGCGATGAGGCGACCGTTTGCCCGGGCTCAACGTTGCGGTCGAGCACGATGCCGCTGATTGGCGAGCGGATCGTCGCCTTGCCGAGATTGGTTTGCTTGGCCTTGAGATCGGCGCGCGCGGTCTGCACATCGGCTCGCGCGCTGCCGAGCGAGGCCACGGCGCGAATGTAGGCGGCCCGCGCTTGCTCCAAACCTGCGGCCGAGAGGAATTCCTTTTCGCGCAAGGTCTTCGCGCGGTTGTGGGCGGCGTTCGTTTCCGCCACGGTCGCTTGTAGCTCGCTCACCCTCGCCTCGCGCGCAGCGAGCGCCGCGCGCGAGCTTGCGATCTGCGCGTCCAACGCCTCGGTGTCGAGCTCGGCCAGCACCTGACCTTTCTTCACGATATCGTTGTAGTCGACATAGACGGAGCGCATCATGCCGGACAACTCACTTGAGATTTCGACTTGGTCCGTAGGTTGGATCGTGCCCGTCGCGCGCACATTGACTGTCACATCGCCGCGCATAACGGTTTGCGTTGTGTAGGTGATTGCGGCCGCCCCGGTGCCCCCAAAATACCAATAGGAAAGGCTGCCCACGAGGGCCACGCCGATGGCAGTAAAAACCCAACTCGACGGGAAGAAACGGCTCCAATCAGCGGCGCGATTCTTCTCAAGAACCGTCTTCAGGTCGTTTCGTGCGAGCTGCTGTTGCATGGGTTGGCGTCCGGATTGATATCCAGCGTATTCTCGGAGAACCCTCGTTGACTTGAGCCAGATCAAGCGTTGCAAATGGCCTGCAGACGCGGGGAGCAGGTCGTTCCGGTCGATAGCCTCTCCCGGGCCACGCCCCGCCTCACCCGGGGCGACAGAGCTTTCGTCGGGCGAGTCACGCCTTGAAGCTAGCGAGGATGACTTTGCTGGTTCCAGACTCCTGGCCAGTGGAATGCGCCAACGCTATGTGTTGCTCTTGTCGCCAGTGTCCCGCAGAATTGATGCCATGTGCGCCTAAATTTGCAGCGAGCCGAGTGCGCTTGTGAATACGGCTCCGATGTATGCAAAAGGCCCGCGGGATGCCCGCGGGCCTTTGCTTGTGCTTGTATGGTGCGCGCCCCTAGGAGAGGAACGCGTCCTCGTGGTCGAAGATGAAGTTGCTGGCTGTGAGCTGTTTCTTCTTCACACCTACGAGTTCGATGCTGTCGCTGGCGCTGAGGAAGATCTTTATGCCATTGGCCGTGGGTTGCGTTAGTAGAGCCGACAACACGCCGCTCAGCCCCAGCGCCGACAGATCAATGACGTCCTTCGTGACGTCGAAGTCGTAGATCGTGTCCTTGCCGGACTGCTTCTCGAAGATGAAGTGATCGGCGTCCGCCCCACCCCAGATCTTGTCGTTGCCTTTGCCGGCATAGATGTCGTCGGCGCCTGCACCGGCCTTGATGGTGTCGTTGCCGCCGAGCGCGATGATGAGATCCGCCTTGCCGGTGCCGTCCAGCGATTCACCGGCATCCGTTCCGCCTTTGCGGGTGTGGGCCGCGAACGCGTCGTGATAGACGTGGTCGATGCCGGTCGTCCGCTCAATGATGTCGGCGAGCGAGGTGGATTCGATCTCCTTGATCAGGAGCGGATTGTATTTGAACTGCTCCAGGTAGAACTGGCGGTCCCCGTCACGGATATTCTCGAACTGCAGGATCGTCAGATAGGCGAAGGTTTCGCCCAGCATGCCCGTGCCGTCGGGTTTCTCAAGCAGGCCCATGACGATCGAGTCGGCCTTGTCGATCGTGCCGTAGACGTCCTTCAACGCCTGCAGCGTCGCCGCATCGATGCCGTTGCGCGATGCAAACTCATCGAACGTATCGTACTGATTGAAGCCCGCCTGGCTGCCGAACAGCCCTGCATAGAGCGTCAGATAGTTGCCGACGCCGTGATCGCGTCCGCGCAGGATGTCGAGCACTTCAAGATCGAGCGGGTTGGCGGGTCCGCCGACGTTGAAGAGCAAGTTGCGGTTGCCTTCGACCACTTTGCCGTCGATCTCTTGCGTGTGAGCTGAAAGCTGGCCGCGAACCCAGTCGTCCATTTGGCCGCTGTTGCGGATGGCCTGAGCCGCGTTGCCGAGATTGAACGACGCGGCCAAAGTGAACAGCCCCGTCGAACCGCCGAGTTCGTTCAGCGTCGAGAACTCGTTGTTCGACTGATCGTGGCCGAAGCGGAAGGCGACCGTCGTCCACTCGTTGATGACCGCGGGATTGATCGAAGGATCATAGCCCTGGTATTTGCTGATCGCGCCCTCGCCCAGCAATTTGGTTAGATACTCGGTGTAGACGACGTTCTGCCACTCGGCTTCGTTCAGCGCGCGCGCTGCGTCGAAGATTTCGTCGTCGGTCCACTTCGGGAACATCTTTTCAAGTTGCTCGACGTGGTAGTTGTGGTTGCGCAGCCACATCAGGTGATGGGTCAGAAGCGAGGCGTTCTGGTTGCCGCGATTATCGCCGACCGCGAAAGTGTCGCCGCTGAAGGCGGCCGGGAAATTCTCGAACAGGATTGTCCTGACGCTCACTTCGTCCGACGCGGTGCCTGGTAAGTCGAGTGCGATCCCGTGATGGTCGGCAACTTGCTGATTGGTCGGCAGCGTATCCCCGGCGCCGGTCAGCATTCTGGCCGAACCGATTTCGCGCAACAGGTGCAGCTGCTCCGCGTCATGGCCGTAGACTTGCGACAGATCGAGGAAGCTGGTCTCGTCGTCGGTCTGCTGCTTGACGCTGGCGGCATCGGTCACGGTGCCGGGTGTCCGGCCGAACGGGAACACGAGGCCGTCGTCGAGAACGTTGGCGGGCAGCCCTATGATCGTCGGCGGGCCGCCGAATGGGACTTCCGCGATGTCGTGCGTCAGGAATTGCCCGAAGAACTGGAAGAACTCGTTGACCCCGAAAGAGTTCGGAATGTCGAGATCCTTGCCGGCCGCGTCCTTCGGCTGCGCCATAACGGCGTTGCTGACCGCGCGCGGCTCGATCCAGTTCGGATTGGGGTCTCCGTTGGGCAACAAGCGTAGATGCATGCCGCCTAGGCCGTCTGAATAGCTGTTCGGCGTCAGGCGGATCATCGTATGGTCGTGCGAGCCGAACAACGGATTTGCGACGTTGTTGCCGACCCCGTCCGGGGCGCGGTCTTGTAGGTTCTTGAGCGGCAGATATTTGAACTTGGCCATCGGTCTCCCCTTTACGATCAAGAACGCGTCGAATCCGGCGCGCAATTTCACAGTCAAGCTAGCGCAAATTCTTGGCCGTCGAGCGGCGCAGAGGGATGCGCAAACGGCCGGATGCAGCGAGGTTGGGGAACCTTGCGTCCGACCGAATTCGCTGCGTCGCTCTCGAAAGGGTTAGCGCAAATGCGCGGCATGCAGCGCGCATATAACGAAACGAGGTACGCCTCAGCGGTGAGGCGCGGCGTTGGATTGACAGCGTGATCTGCCGAGACCCATAGTTTTCCGGGGGATACGTGCATGATCAATCTGCTGTTCATCGCCGCCGCAAGGCGCGCGCGCCGGTCGTCGACATGACGGCGCAAGCACCGACGAACGGTCTGACGGTCTGGCGCATGCTGTCCGACGAGCGCGGCGCGTTCGGTTCAACGCTGGGCTACAGCCTGGCGATCAATCTCCTCGGACTGACCTCGTCGCTTTATATGCTGCAGGTCTACGACCGCGTTCTGACGTCCTACAGTTTTGCGACGCT
>JAEUMM010000135.1 GCA_016792645.1 Alphaproteobacteria bacterium
CAACAAACTGCGCCACGTGAACATCTGGCCGCGCCCGATCCAAAAGCCGAACCCGCCGATCCACATCCCCGGCGGCGGCTCGGTCGAGACCTACGACTTCTGCATCGACAACACGTATTCCTATTCGTATCTCAGCTTCTCCGGCTACATCCGCGGCAAGGCGTTGATGCAGGGCTACTGGGACCGCGTCGCCCAACGCAACGCGCCTGACACGTCCCCGTATCGCGCGGGTTTCGCACAAACCATCTGCGTCGCCGACACGGACGAAGAAGCCGAACGCCTCTACTCGAAACACGTCAGCTACTTCTACAACCGCTGCCTCCACGTCTACGCAGGCTTCGCCGACGCACCCGGCTACCGCACGATCAAGACGATCCAAACCGGCGCGCTCTCGCAATACGCACCGCCGCTCGACGGCTACGCGCATCTCTCGTGGAAAGACCTGGTCGACGGCGGCCACGTCATCGCGGGCTCACCTGAAACCGTGCGCCAACGCATGGAAGACCTCATCAAGGGCCTGCGCGTCGGCAACATCTTCTGCCTCATGCACGTCGGCGACATGCCGAAGGAAAAGGCGATGTACTCGACCAACCTCTTCGCCGAGAAGGTGATGCCCAAACTGCGCCACCTCTATCCCGACTACGCCGACGACGACCGCTTCTGGTGCAAACCGATGAAGGAGCAGGTGTCACCCGGCAACCTACCCAGCACGGCGGACCTTCGCCGTCTCGTGAACGCGTAAGGGGAGGCGGCCACATGGAACTCAAGACACTCAAAACCAACCGCGTCCCCGTCCGCTACTACGAAGGCGGCACCGGCAAACCGCTCGTCTTCCTGCACGGCGCAGGAGGCTTCATCCCCGCCGACACCTTCCTCGACAAGCTGTCGGCGAAGTATCACGTCTACGCCCCGCTGCTCCCAGGTTACGGGGACAGTGAAGAATGCCCGACGCTGCGCGACATGCTCGACATCACGCTGCACACTCTGGATGTCGTCGAAGCATTGGGCCTCAAAGACCCCGTCCTCGTCGGCCACTCGATGGGCGGCATGATCGCCGCCGAAATGGCATCGATCGCGCACAACGACTTCACGCGCTTAGGCCTCATCGCGTCGGCCGGCCTCTGGATGGACCAACACCCCATCCCCGACCTCTTCGCGATGCTGCCCTACGAAATGCCGCCCTACCTCTTCCACGATGTCGAAGCCGGCACGAAACTGATGACCGCCGGTGTCGCACTCGACAACCCGGAATGGCTGAAGGCCTTCCTGGTCCAAAACGCGCGCCAAATGGGCATGGCCGGAAAAATCCTCTTCCCCATCCCCGAACGCGGCCTAAGCGAACGTCTCTACCGCATCAAAGCGAAAACGCTGATCGTCTGGGGCGCCAGCGACAAACTCATCCCACCCATCTACGGCGAAGCCTTCAAGAAAGCGATCAAGGGCGCGCAACTGACGACGATCCCAAAAGCCGGCCACATGATCACGTTGGAACAACCGGACGAGTTGGTGTCGGCGCTTGGGTATCTGGCCTAAACCCGTCGGCGTTCGGATACGGAATAAAATGTGACGTCATGGCCGGGTCAAGCCCGGCCATGACGGATAAGGAGAAGCGAACTTACTTCGCGAAGATCCAACCCTTGCGGCTGCCATCGAACGTAATCGAAAACTCATTGTTCTGCAGATTGCAGTCGCCGTACTGATTGCTGACGATCGACGCGTCCAGGCGGTCGTACTTGATCGCCAGCTTGAACACCTTCTTGAAGCGCTGCTTCGCCATATCGGCCGCGGGCGCTGTGAATTGAAAGCGCACGCCGACGCCGCCGCGCGGATCGATGCGATCGAACGGAACGGTCGTCACCTCGCGCGTCTTGCCCGACAGTTGATCCTGTTCCGTCAACACCGCGCGCTGCAGCCCCGGCTTACCGGCAAACACCTTGTCGCCGATGTTGCGCAGACGCATGACGAGCGGCCAGTGAAACACGCCATCCGGCGTAATCCAGCCGCTGAGTTTCTGGATGCGCGTCGTGCCCGCGGGCGGACGCTGCGAAATATCGACCTCGATGAAATGATCGGCGGCAGGATCCGCGCACGCGGGGATGAGCGGCTCGAGGTTGGGCAACGCCACGCTGCCCGGCACAGCGAACTCTTGCGCCTGCGCGCTGAGCGTGAACGCCAAAGCGCAAACAGCGCCGAAAGCCAATCTGCCGATCATGAAACACTCCCCTTAAGACGTAAGCGCGTGCGCCGGCTGGACCGCACGCACACAGCATTCAACGACGATCTTCACCGCCTGCACAAGTTGTGTCTCGCTCAGCGTTCCGCCGTATTCGAGCCCATGCCCTGCGGCCGCAAGCCGCGCCACCTGCGTATCGAGATAGGGCACATGGATGAACCCCGCGACTTTGGGGCCCCCGGCCTCGGCAAAATCCATCAGCCGATAGAAGAGCAGATTGCACAGATAGTCGCCCGCATCGTCCGACCGCCCGATCGGAATCCCGGCGTCGTACAGACGCTCCGAGATATCGCGCAACGGCAATCGCGTCGGCAGAATCTCGGCGCCGCTGTCGACGGCGCAATCGCTCACCGAGCAGGCGCCGGTGAAGTCCGGCCGCTCCGTCGCCACCCGGTTTCGCGCCGTCGATTCAAGCGTGATGCCCTTCGCCTTTGCGCTGAGCCCGAACGAAACGACCGCGTCCGGCCTGGCGGTGGCGAGCAGCGGCTGCAACTCACCGTCCCACAAATCAAACCGAACCGGCAGAGTGCGCGTGACGAGGTGCGCCCCTGCGGGCTGCCACCCCGATCGCTCGATTTCGTGCATCGCCCATGTCGTCGGATTTTCCGGCGCCCCGGGAAAGACGCCGAAGCCGGTCGCAAGGATGAGGGGTTTAGACACGACGCTTCGATGCTCCCTTGGCCGTCCGCGACGGTTTGGCGGCTACATTGGCGTGCGCAGTCTGCAATGCGCTAAGGGCGGTCGTCTTGTCTGCCGCGCGCAGATGCAGCCACGTGGCGCCTTTGTCGCCCCAGGCGTTCGGAATGCGCTGAAACATCTTTGGTTCCGCCGCCGTTACCATCTCTTGCTGTTCCGGCGTCAATTTCACCATCGCGCGCGCCTCTTTTTCGGACAGCGTGGCGAAAATCTTGCCCTTGGCGCGAAACGACGCCAGGTCGAAATGCGGCGCCTCCGTCGCATCGGGCAAAGAGAGCGCAAGTTTGCGAAAGGCGGCGACCGGCACCATCAGGGTGTCACAATGGGGAAGTTCGGATTGACCGGATCGATCAAGCCGACAAGCTCGCCATAGGCGCCGGACCTGCCTTCCGCCTTGATCGCCCCCGTGGTCGTCTTGACGCCCACCGGCACGCCGGCAAGCAGCGTCTCCAGCATGTCGGACCGCTTCATCGTCACCGTCGCGTCCGCTTTGTCGTCGCGCACCCCCGCTTCATGGATCAAGACGGAGTTCTCGATCGTAATCAAATGGGTTTCGTTGAGATCGCTGAGCACGATGTTAAGCTTCAGCTTCACGTCCTTCGCCCGTTCGGGGTTCAACCGCACCGCCGCGAAGTCCAGCATCATTGTCGTCGGCGTCGCCCGGATCAACGCCAGGCTCAACCGCTGCGTCGGCCAATCGACGACGCCATGCCGAAGCTCCTGCGCGCCGGTCAGATAGATGTTGCGCCACGTCCCCGCCTCGGCGCGATAGCCAAGCTGCGTATAAACGTCGGCCAGCATGTTCCGAGCCTTCGTATTCTCCGCATCCGCGAACACGACGTGATTGAGCAGCATCGCCGCCCAGCGATACTCTCCACCATCGATCGCCGCTTGCGCCTTCGCGATCACCGCATCCGCGCCGCCCAACGCTTCGACGTAATGCGTCCCCGCCGCCACCGGCGGCAGCGCGTTCAGCGACGCCGGATTGGCGTCATACCAGCCCATATACCGCTGATACACCGCCTTCGAGTTATGGCTCATCGTGCCGTAATAACCGCGATTGTACCACTCGCGCGCCAGCACGTCGGGCAACTGCAATTGCTCTGCGATCTCGACACCCGTCAGCCCGTTGTTCATCAACCGAATGGTCTGATCGTGCAGGTATTTGTACGCGTCGCGATGCTTGGCGAGGAAGTCGTTGATCACCCCGGTGCCGAAACGCGGCACGCCGTGCGCCGCGAACATCACATCGCTCTTGTCGCCGTAGAGTCTGATCGCCTGCGTCAGATAGTCGGCCCAGCCCTTCGCATCCCGCACCAACGCGCCGCGCGCCGGCAGAAGATTGTGCATCGTCGCGTTCGCGTTCTCCGCCATGAACAGCGCGCGCATCTGCGGCAGATAGAAATTCATCTCCGCCGGCGCTTCGGTCCCCGGCGTCACCTGGAACGTCAGCGTCACGCCGTCGATCGTCATCTCTTGTCCCGTCTTGGAGATGATGTCCGTCGGCGCAATCAACGAAACGGTGCCCGTCGAAATCCCTGGCCCAAGCCCCGACGTCATCTCGCCTTCGGGCCCGCGTGGCAGCGTGCCGCCGAACTGGAAGCGCGCCCGCCGCGTCATCGCGGGGCCGGCGATCACGTTCTCCGACACCGAATGCTCCATGAAGCCTTCCGGCGCGATCACCTTGATCCGCCCCGCCTTCACGTCCTCTTCGCTTGCCACACCGGCAACGCCGCCGAAATGGTCCGCGTGGCTATGGGAATAAATGACCGCAACGACGGGCTTGTCGCCGACATGCTTGCGAACCAGCTCCAACGCGGCGCGTGCCACCTCGACGGTCGTCAGCGGATCGACGACGATGTAGCCCTTGTCCGTCTCGATGAACGATACGGTCGACACGTCGAAGCCGCGCACCTGATAGATGCGCTCGCCCACCTTGAAGAGCCCGTGCTTGGTGATCAGCTGCGCTTGCCGCCACAGGCTCGGGTTCGCGCTCTCCGGCGCCTCGCCTTTCAGGAAGTCGTAGGACGCCAGATCGAACACCAGGCGCCCCGCCTCGTCCTTGATCTTTAGATCCTCGCGCGTCGCGACAAAGCCGCGCTCCGCGAATTCGAAGTCCAGCTTGTTCGAAAACGGAAGCTCTTTGAGGATCTTCTCGCGCGCCTCTTTGGTCGACGTCGTTGCCTCCGCCGCCACGTCCTTTGGAATGCTCGGGGTCGGCGTGCCCAGGATCACGGGCAACACGCCGCGAAACAAATAGGCGAACCCGATCAACAAGAACGCCGTGACCACGACGCCGAGCCCAAGCCCGCGCAAGAAAGAACCCATCTGCCGTCCCCTCAGTTTAGCTTTTCCGCGAAGCTACCCGAGGCCGGACCTGCCCGGCAACCCGCCTCAGGGTTGGCGGACCATCCAGAAGATCATGTTGTCCAACGCAAACGCAGCATGCGTTCCGTCGCGCTGATGAAACGCGATATCGTGCTCGCAGCCCGTCATCATGGAATGGACCGGCTGGGTGAACCCAAGCTTGCGCGCCGAGGCGTCGGCCGCCGCCGCGTCCACGTTCGGACCGGCAAGATTGCCTTGAAACAATCCCTCCGCCGGCACCTCCTCGAATGTGTATTTGGGATTGGTGCAGGCCAGCAGGGCAGGGCCGTCGATGCGCGCAGCCTCGAACACCACCGCCTTGCCGACATACAGCGCCGCGGTCGACGTATCGGGCGCCGTGCCCGGCTCTACCCACGGCGCGCTCTCGACGCGCTCGATCTTCCATGTCCCCAGAAACGACGGCTGCTGTGAACAGGCTGACAGCAGCGAGGCACACAGGCTCAACCCGATCAACAGTCCGTACCGCACTTGGAGGCCTCCGTTTTGGCGCCGAATGGCCTAGGCGGAATCATTCCTATGGGTCAAGATCGCCCAATGGCTGTCTCGCTCTACGCCTACACCTGCGGATACATCACGCTGCCGTCGGCGTTCTTGCTGACCAAAACCCGTGGTTGGCTGACGGTACCGGTACCCGCCTATCTGATCGTGCATCCAAAGGGCAAAGTCCTCTTTGACAGCGGCATGCATATGATCACGCAAACCGATCCCGTGTCCTATCTCGGCGAGGACGGTGCGAAGGCGAACCAAATAGCGTTCAAGCCGGGTGAAGAGATCGCGGCTCGCTTGCAGGCGATGGCGATCGACCCGGCTTCGGTCACCCACCTCGTGAACTCGCACCTCCACTATGATCACGCGGGCGGCAACGCGCAGATTCCGAACGCGGACGTTCTCATTCAAGCGGATGAGTGGTCGCACGCGCTGGCGCAGCCCGACAACGACGTCGCCTATCACAGGACCGACTTCGACACGGGTCAACGCGTCCGCCGCCTCACGGGCGAACACGACATCTTCGGCGACGGCACCGTGACCTGCATTCCGACGCCGGGCCACACGCCGGGCCATCAGTCGCTGCGCGTGAAGGCGGAGCGTGGCGAGTTCGTCCTCTGTGGCGATGCGTGTTATCTGCGCCAATCGCTTGAGAATTTGCATCTGCCGGGCATCGTGCATGATCGCGACAAGGCGCTAAGGTCGTTGCAGTGGTTTCAGCAGATGCAGACGGCGAACCACCGCCTGATGTTCGGCCACGATCCGCAATTCTGGACGACCATCCCGCAAGGTCCCAACCGCTTGGGGTAGCCGCAAATAAACTGTGTATCTGCTCTGATACCGAACCGACGAGACCGCGCTCAAACCTCGCAAATGCGCGAATTACGCGGGTCTCTGGAAGGCATTCGCCGATGGTTTAGATTCCCCTAACGCGAAACGGAGCTGCCAAAAACAACAGTTCCGTAACCCGGATGACGTCTAATTCGGGTTACAGGAGAGGCGAGATGGCAAGCAGCCCGACTGCAGTTGCGGCCGCGACCGGTCCGTTGGTCTGCGTGATCGACGACGATGAGCATGTGCGAGGGACGCTCGCCGAGATCCTGCGCCGTTCCGGCTATGGCGTGCTGCTCGCCTCCGACGGCGACATGGGCCTCAAAGTCGTCGAGAGATCGGGCCCGGCCATCGTCGTCACCGACATCGTGATGCCGAACCGCGAAGGCATCGAGACAATCCGTGAAATCCGGCGCCGCTTCCCCGAAGTTCGCATCCTCGCGATCTCCGGGGGCGGCAGCAAATCGGCTTCGACCGACTTTCTCGAGTTGGCGTACGCGCTTGGCGCCGACGACGTGCTGGCAAAGCCCTTCCGTACGGCAGAGCTTCTGCACAAAATGAGCAAGCTCACGCCGCCCCGCGCCGCCGTCGGCTAACCCTCACCACTCTCGGTTCTTGAGCTTCTGTTCGAACGTGCGCTTCGCCATGCGCCCGAACTTCTTGTTGCGCGCGTGTGCGACGGCAAGGCTCTCCGAGTTCCGTCGATCCTCGCGCTGAAGTTTCTGAAACCGCTTCAGTCGCTCAGGCTCGAGCGTCCCGTCCGCCAATGCCGCCTGCACCGCACACCCCGGCTCGTTCTCGTGTGTGCAGTCGCTGAAGCGGCAGGCGGTGGCGAGTGCCGCAACGTCGGCGAACACCTCTTTGAGCCCTTCCGCGATATCGACGATCTGCAACTCGCGCATGCCCGGCGTATCCATGATCCACGCGCCGGTCGGCAGGCGATGCAGCGAACGGCCTGAGGTCGTATGCCGCCCCTTGCCGTCGTCTTCACGAATACCTTGCGTGTGCTGCAAAGCATGACCCGCCAGCGTGTTCACGATCGTCGACTTGCCGACACCGGATGACCCCAGCAGCGCCAGCGTCTGTCCGCTCCCGAACCAAGGCGCCAAACGCGCGACGCCCTTCGCATCGCGCGCATCGAAGGCTTCGACGATCAAGCCCGCCATCAACGCGCGCGTCGGCACGACGTAGTCGTCGATGTCGGCGGCCAAGTCCGCCTTGGTGATCACCACCACCGGCGTCACCTCGGCCTCCGCCGCCAAAGCGAGGTACCGCTCCAGCCTGGGCAAATTGAAGTCGTCGTTCGCAGAGGTGACGAACAGCAACGTGTCGACGTTCGCCGCCAGCAGCTGCGCTCGCCGGTCTTTGCCCGCGGCCTTGCGCTTGAAGAGGCTCCGCCGCTCCAGCACGCGCTGCACGCGATGCGTCGCCGCATCGATAAGCAGCCAATCGCCCACGGTCGCGACCGTGGTCTCGTCGCCGCCGAACAGAGGCTGCACGCGGCCTTCGAAATCGGGTCCAGCCACCTCAAGTATGTCGCGATGGACCGCCATCACCCGAACGGGCAGGGCGGCCATATCCTCGTC
>JAEUMM010000173.1 GCA_016792645.1 Alphaproteobacteria bacterium
CGTTTCAATTTGCGCGGCGAGTGGGGCGGCGTGTTGGAATGCGAAGTCCTTGCGGTCGAGCCGAACCGGACGCTGTCCTACACCTGGAATTTCGCGCACGAAGACGCGGCCTATAATCTGCAGAGCGTCGTGACGTTCACGCTGACCCCGACCCTTAAGGGCACGCATCTGCGCATGGAGCAGTCGGGCTTCCGGCCGGATCAGAAGCAGGCTTTCGGCGGCGCCAACGTCGGCTGGCAGCAGTTCTTTGCGAAGTTGGAGCAGGTCTTGACGCGGCCGGAGTGAAGTCCGCCGCGCTCGTTTTCACGAGAGAGGTCACACATGAACAACAGGGTTCGGCAATTTCACCGTTGGATGTCCATGGCCTTTACGCTGGCCGTCATCACCAACGTCATCGTCAATTTCGCCATGGTGGGACAGGAGCAACTTGCCCTGTGGGTCGGTGCGGCCACGCTTGTTCCGCTTGCCTTGCTTATGCTCACCGGTCTCTACTTGTTCGCGTTGCCCTACGCCGCCAAGTGGCGCAGCGGACAATCCGCCGGCAGTTGGCATCGTTGAAACCAAGCCATGGCCACCAAGCGTCCGACGACGATCGCCGAGTACATCCGCGCCGCTCCGCCTCAGGGTCAGCCGCACTTGCGCAAGCTTTACGCCATCCTCAAGACCGTCGCGCCGGATGCCGAGGAGGCGATCAAGTGGGGAACGCCCTTCTTCGTAGAGCCCCGATTCCTGTTCGCGTTCTCCGCGCACAAGGCGCACCTCAACTTCACGCCGATGGCAAAAGGGCTGGAACCGTTCCGCAAAGAACTGGAAAAACACAAGACGACGAAGGAGCTTCTGCAGATTCCCTACAGCAAGCCGCTGCCGGAGGCTCTCATCCGCAAAATCGCGGAGCGCCGCGTCCGCGATGTCCGCAACCGTGACGACGACGCCTTCTGGTGACAGTCAACGCTTAGGGCTCGCCTTCTTCTTCGCAGGTTTCGCCTTGTTGAGGGCGATTGCCTGGCGAATGAGCGCCTTGAACGCCGCCGCGTCGATCTTCGCCCCTTCGGGGATGTCGATCGCGCGGCGCACGTTTCCGTCGAGACTTGAGTTGAACAGGCGGGCAGGATCCTTCAAAGACGCGCCCTTGGCGAAGGTGAGCTTCACGACCTTCTTGTAGGATTCGCCGGTGCAGATGATGCCGTCATGCGACCAAACCGGCGTGCCCATCCACTTCCACTCTTCGACGACGTCGGGATCCGCTTCCTTGATGAGCTTGCGCATTCTGGCCAGCGTGTCCCCGCGCCAGTCCCCGAGTTCAGTGATCCGTTTCGAGATGAGCTCCGATGCCGATTGTCCCTCGCCCGCGCCCGACTTCTTCATGTTCTCGTTCCAGATGTTCCAGACAGACTCATTTGCAAGTCGGTGCGCGCGAGGCAAGGGTCGCGAGCGTCAGCCGCGCAAGATCCGAACGGTCGCGTCGCGGTACGCCTGACGCGCCCTGCCTTCAAGCGCATGCTGGCGGCTCTGCACGACCCAGCGCCCCCCAATCATCACATCCCGAACGGCGTCGCGGCCGGCCACGAAAACATAGCTGTCCAGCGCCTGCGCGCCGTCGCGTCCCGCAAGCGACACATGCTCCATATCGATGGCGACCATGTCGGCGCGCTTGCCCTTAGCGATCTCCCCTGCGTTCAGCCCCAGCGCGCGCGCACCGCCGCGCGCAGCCTCCGCCCACAATCGTGCTGCCGTGTGGGGTGCAGCGGACGATGCTGCCACGTTGCGCCGCCGGTGAAGCAGGCGCTGCGAATACTCCAGCATCTTCAACTCTTCCGCCGGATCGACGGCGATATGGCTGTCGCCGCCGATCGCGAACTGTCCGCCCGCCGCGAGATAATCGGGCAGGGGAAAAATCCCGTCCCCGAGATTCCCCTCGGTCGTCGGGCACAAGCCCGCGACCGCGCCGCTTTGCGCCAGCGCCCGCGTCTCGCCGGCGTCCATATGCGTCGCATGCACGAAGCACCAGCGCTGGTCGACGGCGAAAGTGCTGAGCAGATAGTCGATCGGCCGCTTGCCGAACGCCGCAAGCGCCTCGTCCACCTCGCCCGGCTGTTCCGCCGCGTGCAGATGAATCGGCGACGACGCCTCGACGCCCGCGATCGCCTCGCGCATCAAAGGCGGCGGCACGGCGCGCAGAGAATGCAAGGCAAGTCCGACCTGCGTCACGCCCGCCTTGCCGCGCATCGCCGCACGCAAGCCAAGCAACGCCTCCACCGTCTTGCCGAATCGCTTCTGCCGCTCGTTGAGCGCTCGCCCATCGGCGCCGCCTGTGATATAGAGTGTCGGCATCATAGTGAGTGCGATACCGCTCTCGTGCGCCGCCGTCGCGATCGCCTCGGCCATCGCCGCTGGCGGCGCATAGGCCGCGCCCCCGGGTCGATTGTGCAGATAATGAAACTCGCCGACCGATGTGTAGCCCGCCTTCGCCATCTCGACGAACAGGAACCGCGCGACCGCAAGCTGTGAATCCGGATCAAGCCGCTCGGCAAAGCGATACATCGCCTCGCGCCAGCTCCAGAAATTGTCCTTGCCCCCGGCGTCCCATTCCGCGAGCCCCGCCATTGCGCGTTGAAACGCATGGCTATGCACGTTCGCCATCCCGGGCAGCACCAGGCCCTTGATTCGCACGTCGTCGGTGCGCGGCGGCGCCTCGTCCTCTGTGGCTGAGAACAGGCCGCCTTCGACGTCGATCCTTACGTTCGATCGCACGCCTTCAGGCAGCAAGACATGATCGGCATGATAGACGGGCATGGGCTCTTCCGGACGAACACGGTGCCTTTGTATCTTTGTTTCTTTGCGTGAGTCATCTCCCTACAATGTGCCGATGAGCAAATGGGATCATCTTTGGATCAACGCGCGCCTCGCCACCATGCGCGACGGCGCCGGTCCTTATGGCGCGATCGAGGACGCGGCACTCGCCGACAAAGGCGGGCGCATCGCTTTCGCCGGCCGCATGAGCGACCTGCCTGGCGAACCGTCCAACCTGGCCACGCGCGTGATGGACGCGCAGAACCAGTGGATCACGCCGGGCCTCATCGATTGCCACACGCATCTCGTCTTCGCCGGCAACCGCTCGGAGGAATTCGAAATGCGCCTCGCCGGCAAAAGCTACGAGGCGATCGCGAAGGCCGGCGGGGGCATCATGTCGACCGTGCGTGCCACGCGCGCGGCAAGCGAAGACGAACTCTACGCGCAATCGCTCTCGCGCCTGCACGGCCTGCTGAAAGGCGGCGTCACGACGGTCGAGATAAAATCCGGCTACGGCCTCGATGAGGCGACGGAATTGCGAATGCTGCGCGTGGCGCGCAAACTCGGCCAACAAACCGGCTTGCGCGTGCGCACGACATATCTGGGCTTGCATGCCCTCCCGCCAGAATACGCATCGAAACGCGCCGACTTCGTGAACCTTATGAGCGGGCCGGTGTTGCGCGCGATCGCCGATGAGGGCCTCGCCGATGCCGTCGACGCGTATTTGGAGGGCATAGCCTTTACCGCGGCCGAAGTGGAACGTTTCTTTGCCGCCGCCGCGGCATTGGGCTTGCCCGCGAAACTCCACGCCGATCAACTGTCCGACACCAACGGCGCCGCCCTCGCGGCGAAGTTCCGCGCGCTCTCGGCCGATCACATCGAATACAGCGACCCCGCAGGCATCGCCGCGATGGCGCAGGCAGGAACCGTGGCGGTGCTGTTGCCGGGCGCGTTCTTCGTGCTGCGCGAAACCCGCAAGCCGCCGGTCGACTTGCTGCGCCGTCACGGTGTCCCCATCGCCGTCGCCACCGACTGCAACCCGGGCACGTCCCCGGTTGTTTCCTTGCCCACGACGATGTCGATGGCTTGCACCTTGTTCGGCCTGACGCCTGAGGAAGTGCTGGCGGGCGTCACGCGCAACGCCGCCCGCGCGCTCGGCCTGAAGGACGAGACCGGCACGCTGGAGGTGGGCAAGGCCGCCGACTACGTCGTCTGGCCCATCACGCGGCCGGCGGAGCTCTGCTACTGGATCGGTACGCTGAACCCGTCGGCGGTCGCTTGCAGCGCCGCTCTCGCCGCCGCCAACGCAAGCACGCCGGCATGACCGAATTCGCGATCTACCCAAGCCTGAAGAACGAAGCCGTCATCGTCACCGGCGGCGCCACCGGCATTGGCGCCTCGATCGTCGAACACTTCGCCGGCCAAGGTGCGCGCGTCGCCTTCCTGGATTTCGACGACAAGGCCGGCAAGGCGCACGCGCAGAAGACGCGCGCGACCTTCATACACTGCGACTTGCGCGATGTAGCGGCGCTGAAGGCCGCCGTCGCTCGCGTTGAGAAGGAGCAAGGTCCGACGCTTGCGCTCGTCAACAACGCCGGGCGCGACGATCGCCACAAGATCGAGGACGTGACGCCGGATTATTGGGACGAGCGCATCGCGACGAATTTGCGCCACCAATTCTTCGCCGCCCAAGCCGTGATCCCTGCCATGCGCGCGCGCAAACGCGGCAGCATCGTTAACATGGGTTCGATCAGCTGGCTCCTGGCGGAAGGCGGCATGCCCGTCTACCTCACGTCGAAAGCTGCGATCACCGGCCTCACGCGGGCGCTCGCACGCGACGTCGGCGGCGACGGCATCCGCGCCAACACGGTGCTGCCCGGTTGGATCATGACCGAACGGCAGCTGGAGAAGTGGATGACGCCGGAAGGGGAGGCCGAGCTCTTGAAAGAGCAGTGCCTGAAAGAAAAACTATACCCGCCCGACATCGCCCGAATGGTGCTGTGGCTCGCCGCCGACGACAGCCGCCTCGTCACCGCGCAAAGCTTCGTCGTCGACGGCGGCTGGACGTGAACGTCGCCTGCGTCGCCGATACCAAATGCGTCCTCGGTGAAGGCCCCGTCTGGGATGAACGCGCCCAAACGCTCTACTGGGTCGATATCAAAGCCCCAGCCATTTGGCGCCTCGACCCGAAGACCGGCGCGACCAAAAGCTGGCCGATGCCGCACCGCGTTGGCGCGGTCGCTTTGCGTGAACAAGGCGGACTCGTCGCCGCCATGAAGCCGGGCTTCGCGCTCGTCGATCTCGACCAAGAAAAGATCGACATCGTCGCCCGCCCCGAAACGGATCAACCGGACAACCGCCTGAACGACGGCGCGTGCGACGCGATGGGCCGCTTCTGGGCAGGCTCGATGGACGACAACGAAGCGTCGCCGACCGGTCATCTCTATCGCCTGAATCCCGACCGCGGCATCGCGCGCTTCGAAGCCGGCTTCGTCGTCACCAACGGCATCCGCTGGTCGAACGACAACACGCGAGTGTATTTCGTCGACAGCGCCGCGCGCACCATCTGGTGCTACGACTTTGATCTCGCGACGGGCATGCCGGCCGCGCGCCGCGTCTTCGCGCAATTGACCGAAGCCGATGGTTATCCCGACGGTCTCTGTGTCGACGCCGAAGACCACGTCTGGAGCGCCCACTGGGCCGGCGCGCGGATCACCCGCTACCGCCCCGGCGGCACAAGAGAGCGCACGATCGAAATTCCGGCGCCGAACGTCACGTCATGCTGCTTCGGCGGGACGGATCTTGACGTCCTCTACGTCACGACCGCGCGCATCGGGCTTGACGCGGCAGTTCTGCATCGCGCGCCGCTCGCCGGCGGCCTGTTCGCGGTCACGGGCCTAGGCGTTCGCGGCACGCCGGCCCATCGCTTCAAAGGCTAACGCCTTGCAATACCGCGCCAATCGCGCATTGTGAGCAAAACGATAATCGCGATTGGGAGGAACGAAGCATGACGGAAGGTACCGGGGCGGCGTCAGAGCCCCAAACGACGGCGGCCGCACCCGCGCAGGCAAAACCGTTGGTGTCGGCCCGATCGTTCATGCTGATCCTGCTCCTTGTCGTCTACATCTCGAACTATGCCGACCGCCAGATTCTGAACGTCCTGGCCGTGCAGATCATGGCGGACCTGAAGATCGGCAACACCGAGTTCGGTTTCCTCTCCGGCCTTTCCTTCGCGCTCTTCTACGCGACGCTCGGTATCCCGATCGCGATGCTCGCCGACCGCTACAGCCGCAAATGGATCCTGATCGGCTCGATGGTCGTGTGGTCCGTGATGACGACGGTCTGCGGCATGGCGCAGGGCTTCTGGCAGCTCGCGCTCGCGCGTGTCGGCGTCGGCGTCGGCGAAGCCGGCGGCAGCCCGCCCTCGCACTCGATGATCTCGGACCTCTTTGCGGTCAGCCAACGTGGCACCGCGCTCGCCATCTATTCGCTGGGCGTACCGCTCGGCACCGCGCTCGGCAATCTGGTCGGCGGTCAGATCGGTGAGGCGTGGGGCTGGCGCGCGGCGTTCTACGTGCTGGGTGTCCCCGGCCTCTTGCTCGCGCTCTACATCGCCTTCGCCTTCAAAGAGCCGCCGCGCGGCCACGCCGACGGCCTGGCGAAGGATGACGCCGCCGCGCCGTCGCTTACCGCGGTTGCGCGCTTCATGATGTCGCAAAAGGCGCTCGTCCACACCGTGATCGGCGCGACCTTGATCACCGCCGTCGGCTATGGCGGCCTGTCCTTCACCGCAAAGTTCCTGCAAATGTCGCACGGCATGACCCTGCCTCAGGTTGCGAACTACCTCGCGCTGCAGACCGGCGTGACCGCCGCGATCGGCACCTTCCTCGGCGGCTACCTCGCCGACATCCTCTCGCGCCGGAACTTGGGCTGGAGCGCCTGGATCGTGACGGCGGCGTTCGTGGTCTCGATCCCGTTCACGCTCGGCGTCTACATTTTGAACGACACGACGACCGTGCTCTGGCTGATGACGATCACGATTCTGGTCTCGGGGCTTTATCTCGCCCCGACCTTCGCGCTCGTGCAAAATTTGGTCGGCGTGAAGATGCGCGCGACGGCGGCAGCTCTTCTGCTCTTCGTCATCAACCTGGTCGGTCTCGGCGTCGGCCCGCTCGCGGTGGGCATCCTCGCCGACCTCTTCACGCCCATCTTCGGCAAAGACGACGTGCGCTATGCGCTGTTCATCTTCTCGGCGTTGGCGCTCTGGGGTGCGTGGCACTACTGGATCGCGCCGCGCACGCTGAAAGAAGACCTGGAGCGTGCCGCAGCCGTATGAGCGACGACAACGCGACGGTCGACCTTCTGAAGCTGGACGACACATCGTTCACGCAGCTCTACGCGTCCAGCGTTCAGCCTGTCCTTGCGGGCAACGAGGCCGGCCGTCAGGCGGCGATGAAGACCTACACCTTCCGCCGCAACCTGGGCCTTCTCGGTGCGGCGGCCGTCGGCGCTGGCACATACGCTATCTGGGGTGATGTTCTGAACAGTCTCATCTTCGGCGGCGTCGCTTTCGCCGGCGCGCATTGGTACGCCTACCAGCCGCTGAGCGTCGTCGCGACGGCGACGAAATCGCAGTCGCTCACAGCCATCGCGAAGGCGATCGGCTGCACCTTCCAACTCGGCGCCTTCGCGCCGCAAGCGCTCAACAACTTCAAAGAGCTGAAACTGCTCCCTTCCTGCGACCGCTCGTCCTACACGGACTGTTTCGCCGGCGCCTACCAAAGCTGCGCCTTCTCGTTCTACGAGGGCCATCTCGAAGACCGCGTGCAAACCAAGAACGGCAGCCGCTGGGTCACCGTCTTCCGCGGCCAACTCATCCGCATCGCCTTTCCGAAGAAGTTCCAAGGCACAACGGTGGTCCGCCGCGACGCCGGCCTCTTCAATTTCATGCAGCGCTGGGCGACCGAACTTCAACGCGTCGGCCTCGGCGACAGCCGTCTCGAGAAGGCGTTCGAGGTCTATTCCAACGACCAAGTCGAAGCGCGCTACCTCATTCACCCCGTCTTTATGGAACGTCTCCTGGCGCTCGAAACGCAGTTCCAAGGCAAGCGCTTGCGCTGCGCCTTCATCGACGGCGATCTTCTGATCGCCATCGAAGGCGGCGACAAGTTCGAGATCGGCTCGATGTTCTCCAAGCTTGACGACATCGAACGCGCCCGCACCATCGTCAAAGACATCGCCGAAATCATGCGCGTGATCGACGCGGTCCTGACCGCGGAGCAGGGCGCCCTGCCGGCCACCTGAAACGAAAACGGGCCCGGCATCGCCGGGCCCGTTCGCATTCAGTCCGTCGAATTCTATTCCATCATGTTCTGGCCGTTCGCGAGAACCTTGCCGTCCTTCGTGAACTGGATGTCGATGATGTAGGCGCGGTCGTCCTTGGGCGAGGCCGGATCCGGCTTGCCCATCGCGCGCACGCCCGAGACGACGCCCATGATCTGCTGGGCCATCTCGTCCTGCGGTCCGCGCTTTTCCATCGCCTTGGCCAGCGCGTCGATCCCCGAGAAGCGCAGGCTAACCTGGCCTTCCGGCATCGAGCCGTCCGTCGGCAGATAGGTGGCCGCACCTTTGCCGGTCATCTTCGCCGTCGGCGTCATCAGGTCGAGCTTGTTGAGCGCGATGGCGAGCTTCGAGGCCATCAGCACTTGCATCGCCTTGCCCGACATCTCTTCCGTCACCTCTTGGACGGCCGTCGATCCGGCAGCGGTCGCATCGGTCGAACCTGTGGCCGTCTCACCTGCCGCCTTCGCGGCGGCAGCCTGCAGGCGCGGCAGCGAGTCGATATAGACGTCCCACAACGCTTGGCCGGGAACGCCCGACGCTTCGACCTCGACGCTGGCCAGCTGCACGTCGGCTTCCGGTGGCAGCAGCGGCGCCTCGGTTCCGGCAGACATGCCGCCCATGCCGAATGTCATCTTCAGCTTGGTGTTGCCTTGGCCGTCCGGTCCGGCGCCGAAGCCGAACGTGGTCGTCTTCAGCGCGAACGTCTGCTTGCCGTCCTGCACCATCTCCATGCCGTCGATGTTGTAGGTGTAGTCGATCGTGCCCATGAACTCCGGCATGCGCTTCATGAACGCCACCATCTTCGGGTCGATCGGCCCGCCGGTCCAAACCTTGAAGAGGTCGGGATTGGCAAGCGTGTAGCCCGCTTCCTTCGCGGCCGCTGCCCACGCTTCCATGCGCGCGCCCTTCATCGTGCCCGTAGCGCCCAGGGTGCCCATCTTCATGACGGTCTTTTCCGTCGGATCGTCGACGTTGAAGCCGTTCACCTTGAAGTCGTACTTGCCGTCGTAAAGACCCGAGCCCTTGTCTTCCAGCTTGCCCGCGAACGCGATCAGATCGATCTTGCCGCTGCCCTTTTCGCTGGGCGAGGTGATCGTCACGTTCGAAAGCTGCATGTCGACGTCGTCCAGCGTCTGCAGCTTCTCGACCCAAACGCCTTTCAGCGTCTGGCCGCCGATCTTCACCTCGCCTTCGACCGTGCCGTCCTTCTTCTTGACGGCCATGCTGCTCGGCAGCACCGCTTCGAAGTTCACGCGGCCTTCGCCGCCGTTCGTGAAGCGCACGACGATCGGGTCCAACACGGCGGTGTTGCCGTCGTCGCCCGTAACCGTCAGGCGCGGCAGCGTGCCGACAACCGTGCCGTCGTCCTTCGTTTCGACTTTCGCCGGACCGTCGGCTTTGACGACGACGTCCGATTCGGTCGACGGCTTCGTGATCGCGGTAACGAACTGGTCGAGCCGCTGTTGAACTTGCGTGGCATCGACGGCGGGCGTCGACGTCGAACCGCCGCACGCCGTGAGAAACACGGCGAGCACGAGCGCGGGCCAAGAACGCCGCGCGAGGCGACTGTTGGTCATTTTTTGCTTTTCCTTAGAACGTGTGAGAGCGGTCCTGCTGAGCCGAGAGGAACCAAGTCCTCCGCCCCAAATCGCTGGCGAATGTGCCGGGGGCGTTACAGGCCGGTCAAGTGCGCATCGTCACGCTGAAACCCGCGTATCCGCAAGCTTCTGAAGCCTCCACAGCGGCGAGAACGAGAGAATCGCCAACGGAATCAGCGCCCCGCCGATGGCGATCCACAGGACCGTGCCTGTCCCCACAACGTCTGCGAGAGGTCCGGCAATCAACGCGCCAATGGGGAGAGATAGCCCGCCCACGACCTGAAACGTCGCGCCGGCACGCGCCTGCACGTCATGATCAAGCGCAGTTTGTCGCACGCTTACGGACAGGATCATGAAGGCCGACAAGAAGCCGTCGCCGATCAATTGCTGTCCGACCAAGAACGCAATGGTCAGCTGACCCGCACCCTCCGCCATCGGTACCAGGACGTTGGCCGCCATCGACAGAGCGAGGCAAATAACGACCGCGCGGCCATAACCCAGCCACCGTGTGAGGGGGGCTGCGACCAAGGCGCCCCACAGCGCACCGATCCCGCCGACGCCGATGATGAGACCGACCGTCGCCTCGTCGAGTCCCAGCGTCCGAAGTGTGAACAACATATAGACCGCCGCGAAGAACCCGGCGAACAGGCCGAACGTGCCTTCGGCGGCGAGAAGCGCCAACACGACGGGCCGCGCCCGGCACACGCGCCAGCCTTCGACGATGTCGGCAAGTGGATGCTCGGGCGTGGCAGGCGGCGCAGTCTCTTCGCCCGCCTCGATGCGCTTCAGCCACCAGGCCGACCAAAGGAACCCCAGCGCATCGACCACGATCGCGACCGGCGCGGTAACGGCTTGGATCAAGAACCCGGCGATGCTCGGACCCGCAACCTCGGCGACAGCCTCCGTCGTCTGAAGTTTCGTATTGCCTTCGACCAGCGCGTCGACCGCCACAAGGCGCGGCAGATAGGCGCTCTTGGCGATCACGAACACGGCTGTGGCCGCGCCGGTCAATGCCGCCACAACGATTAGATGGGTCATTGTCAGCACGCCGGCGACTGCCGCGACGGGCAACGTCAGTAGCAGCCCCGCGCGCACGATATCCATCGCGATCAGCAGCGGCCGCTTGCGGGCGCGGTCGATGGCGCCCGATGCAAACAGCGCGATCACGACGCCTGGCGCCATGGTCATCGCGCTCAAGACCGACACCATCGTCGCCGACGCGCCCAGCGATGAGATCGCGATGATGGGAACGGCCGTGCGCGTGATGCGGCTGCCGACGGCGCTGACGGCCTGTGCGGCCCACAGGCGGCGGAAATCCGCATGTGTCCACAGGGACTGCGTCACCGAAATTGCTCCGTTCACGGATTGTTAGGCGAAAGATTGTCCAGAAGGCGAACCACCTTAACGGCTCTTTGGCACATTTCCGGCGATAGTGACAACGAAGCGTCAACTATGAAGCAACTCTGAACGCGCGAACTGGGGGCCGGTGTGGCCAAGATTCTGATCTGCGAGGACGACGATCTCTACCGCCAAATCGCGGAAGTGGCGTTCGCTGACGGCGGCCACGAATTGTCGTTCGCCAAGAACGGCGACGAGGCAATCGCCAAGTTGAAGAGCGACGACATCGATCTCGTCGTCACCGATCTCGTGATGCCGGGCAAGGACGGTCTCGAAGTCATTCGCGCGATCCGCGCCGCCCACAGCCGCATTCCGGTCCTTGCGATGACCGCGGGACTCGCGACCCTGAAAGAACCGCTGCTCGTCGCCGCCACCGCGCTCGGTGCTGACGACGTCATCGAGAAACCGTTCCGTCCGCAGGCTCTGCGCGAACGCGCGAACGCCCTGCTCGCCAAGGCCGCGCGCAGCGGCGAAAGCGCGGCTTAGTCACAAAGCGCGACGAGGAACGCGAGCCATGAGCGCCGGACCAACCGCAAACAGCGCCGGCGGCTTCCGCCCCGCAGAATCCCGCAACCGCCTGTCGCGGATCTTTGCGGTTCTCGCAATCTTGAACATCGTCACCGCCGTCGGCGCTCTGTCGATGAGCCAGTTCACATTGACGATGCTGCAGGAACAGCAAGTCGACGCCGGCACATGGAATCAACGGGTCGAGGAGCTGATGTCGCTCCGTCAGGTCATGGCGGAACTCGACGCACCGGCCAACGCGATCTTTCAATCCAAAGACGTCGCCCGCGAGCGCCGCAATCTCGCCGCGGGCGAGGCGCAGTTCGGACAAGCGTTGGCGCGCGTGCGCGACCAGTTCGCCCCCGTCGTCGAGGGTGAGCTTTCGACCACGCCTCTGGCCAAGCAAATCCAAGCGATCGACGCGGTGGCGACCGAAATGGCGCACCGCACGCACGTCGTGCTTGATTTCTACGCTGCCGGCCGGCTCGAGGAAGCCGCGCAGGAAATGGTCAACGTCGACAACGCTTTCGTGCGCGGCAACGAAGCGATCACGGGCATTCTCCAGAACGTGATCTCAGGCCAAGGCACCGAGCTCAGCGAGCTCCACAACACCGCAAACCGCTTACAGCTCGCTCAGGCGATGTTCGCCGGGCTCATCGTTCTGCTCGTGATCGGCAGCTTCCTCTATGCACGCTCGGCCGACAGGCTGTGGAAGGCGGGCGAGACCGAACGCACGCGTTACGTCGCCGACCTCGAAAACCATCGCGTCCAGCTTCAGGAGAAGATCGAACACATCTCCCGTACGCACGACGCGCTCGAACAAGCAAAGATCGCCGCCGAGCAGGCCAGCGCGGCAAAGTCGGCTTTCCTGGCCAACATGAGCCACGAGATTCGCACGCCGCTCAACGGCGTGATCGGCATGATCGACATCCTGCTGGACTCGCCGCTCAGCCACGAACAGCGCGTGCAGGCCGAAACCGCGCGCGCCTCCGCCGACCAATTGCTCCAGGTCATCGGCAACATCCTCGACATCTCGAAACTCGAAGCGAACTCGCTGTCGCTCGAAGACGTGCCCTTCGATCTCGTGCCGCTGATCGAAAGCGCCGCCCAAACCTTCGCCGCCAAAGCGCATGCCCGCGGCATCGAGATCTGCATCGACGTCCTGCCGGAGGCCGAAGGCGCCTATCGCGGCGACCCGACGCGGCTGCGCCAGGTTTTGCTCAATCTGGTCGGCAACGCCGTCAAGTTCACCGAGAAGGGCGTCATCACCGTCGAAGTATCGTCGCCCGAAGGCGACGCCGAAAGCCGCAAGCTCACGTTCGCGGTACGCGACACCGGCATCGGCATGACGCCCGAAGCGCGCAAACGGTTGTTCGAGAAATTTGCCCAGGGCGACGATTCGATCACCCGCCGTTTCGGCGGTACGGGCCTCGGCCTCGCGATCTGCAAGGAGATCGTGAACGCGATGGGCGGCGTTATCACCGTGGAAAGCACGCCCGGGCAGGGCTCGGTCTTCCGCGTCGAGATCGTCTTGCCGACCTCGCCGTCGCCGGGCTTCGCCGACGCCTCCATCCTCGCCGGCAAACGCGCGCTGATCGTCGACGACCTGGCACTGAATCGAGACATCCTCGCCCGCCGTCTCGCGCGTTGGGACATGCACGCCGCGATGGTCAACGACGGCCTCTCGGCGATGATCGCCATCGACGCCGCCGCCAATGCCGGCCGCCCCTTCGACGTCGTGCTCCTGGACCGTCACATGCCCGGCCAAACCGGCCACGAAGTCGCCGAAGCCATCCGCCGCCTCGAAAGCGGCAAGACCATCAAACTCGTCCTCTGCTCCTCGATCAGCCACGGCGTTACCGTTTCGGCCGGCGCCGGCACGCAGTTCGACGCGGTGCTGTTCAAGCCGCTGATGCAAGGCGCGCTGCTCGAAGCCCTGACCGGCACCTTCGTCCCCAAATCGCAGGCCTCGCCCACGGCCGCCGCGCGCGACAACCGCCTGGCGGGCGCTCATGTACTCCTCGTCGAGGACAACGAAACCAACCTCTTCGCCGCCACGACCATGCTCAGCCAAATCGGTTGCTGCGTGACCACCGCCCGCACCGGCCTGGAAGCCGTCCGCGCTGCCGCGACGAAAACCTTCGACCTCATCTTCATGGACATGCAAATGCCCGAGATGGACGGTCTGGAGGCGACCCGCCACATCCGCGCCAGCGCCGGCCCCAACCAGACCAAGCCCATCCTGGCCCTGACCGCCAACGCCTTCGTCGAGGACGCCGCCCGCTGCAAAGAGGCGGGGATGAACGAACACCTGACCAAGCCCATCCGCCGCGCCGCTCTCGAAGCCGCCTTGCTGCGCTACCTCGGCGATCGCCCGGCGACGGAAGCGCCCAGCGCGCCCGCACCCGTCAACGGCGGTTCGGAGTCCGTGCTCGACGCCCAGACCTGGGCCGACCTGCAAAGCGACATGCCGTGGGATGCGGTCAAAAAGCTGGCCAACACCTTCTTGACCAACCAGGCCCGCGAGCTGAAGGACATGCGCACCGACCTGACGTCGGACGACCGCAGTGCGCTGCAGCGCAGGGCGCATTCGCTGAAAGGCGCAGCCCGCCTGTTCGGGGCCACCAAGCTCGCCGAACTCGCCGCCGAGTTCGAGGCGCAGGCCGCGGAGACCGGCCAAACCGAGGCCCTGACGCAAATCGACCGCCTGGAGCGTCTGTTCACTCAGGCGGCCGATCAGATCAACGTTAGGCTCAGCAAAACCTCAGTTGCTGCCTGACACGATGTCGGCAGGGAGGTCGGCAACGCTGGCGACCGCGGTCGTCGGCAGGATGAAGCCGCGGGTGCGATAGATCCGCTTACCCCAGGCATTGTTGGGCGTGTACCAGACCCGGACCATGCTCCAGTCGTTCTTAGGGCTCTCGTCCTTCATCGGGGCATCCAGATAGATCCGGCCGTCGTTACCCCAGTTGGCGTGGTCGACCACGATCGTCCGCTCGTCCAGGATCTTCTTCACCACCGCGACATGCCCGCGGCGGGTCGTGCGATAGCCCTTCATGACCAGAACCGCGCCTTCCTGCGGGCGGGCGGTGCGCGGGTACTTGCCCGCGGCCAGCTTCCACCAATTCTTCGCGTCGCCGTAAATGTCGATGCCGGACGCCTCGCGCGCGAAACGAACGCACTGCAGCGGCGACTTGGCGTCCAGGATCTGCGGACGAACCGAGGCCAGGATCGAAACCTCTTCCGGCTTCATGCGCGGCAAGAAGTTTGCGGCCGTGCCTTCAGTCGTTCCGCGCAACTGGATTTGAGTATCGTCGAGGCTGGTTGTAGTTGTTCCAGTAAATGCTGTGGAGAATTCAGATGAAGTTGTTTCGCAACCGGCAAGGCTGATGCCCGCCAACAATAGAGCTGCCAAACAGCGTGTCGCGTCAGTTTTCAAAACTGGCTTCCCTCAACTGCAACGACCGGCGGCCGTTCTTACTTCCCGGATTGGGCCGGGCTCTGTGCCCACCTAGGCTGAGGGAGTCAACTTAAGGAAATATTACCGTTAACTAATCGTAATAGATCTGCTGATTCGCGACACCGCACGCACAACATCTTGTGCGCTGCGGTGCGAAGGGGCCCCGGCTGTGGGATCTAGGTCAGTGTGGCTTGTGTGCACCTAGCCCGCCGCCGACCAGCGGTAGGTAGACAAAGCAAGGCCTGGCGAATGCTGGGGGATCACTGTCGTTACGCGACCCGGCGCCTAGCCGCGGATGAAGCCCTGCACCTCGTAAACGCGCCCGCCATAGTGGTTGCCTGGCGCATACCAGACGCGCACCCGCGACCAGTCGTTATCCTCGGACACGTCCATGACCGGGTTGTCGAGCCCGACCTCGCCCGTGTTCAGCCAATTGGCGTGATCGACGATGATCTCGCGGTCGCTCACCACCCGCCGCACGATGGCGACGTGCCCGCGCTGGGCATTGTTGTAGCTCTTCATGACCATGACGGCCCCGCTCTCAGGCTCGGACGAGCGCTCGAACCGGCCGCGGGCCTTGTCCCACCACGTATAGGCGTCGCCCCAGATGCCGACGCCGGAGTGTGTCCGGGCATAGGGCACGCACTGCAGCGGCGCACCGTCCCGCAGGATGCGGGGCGAGGCGCCCGGCGGGCGCTGAGAAATCGGACCGGGGTCCATAAAGTCGCTGGCGCAGCCGGCCAAGGACAAAGCCAAGGCGGCCGCCGCCGCCAGGCGGGGCAGGGCGCTGATCGTCATGGGTCGTCTCTAGCCGCCCAGGCTCATGGCCAGGGCGCGAAGGGAGGAAGCGGAAACGATGACATACCGGCGCACGAGCAACTCCTATTGGTGAGCGTCGCACGCATACTGACGGCCCTTGTTTCAAAGGCCGTGCAAATGTGAAGAGGGTTTTAATTCAACTTGCAACAGACCAGGAATTGCGCCGCCGGCCCCGTTCAACACGGTTGAGACGGGGTTAATTCCGGGGCTCAGTCCAGCGTGCGTCGGTAGCGCATCAAGGCAATGGCCATCATCGCCAGCATGAAGGCGAGCAACGGCCACAAATCGTCGAACATCTGCGGCAGCGTATTCCCCTTCAGCATCACGCCGCGCACGATGCGCATGAAATGCGTGTTGGGCAGGACCTCGCCGATCCATTGCGCCCAATCCGGCATGCCGCGAAACGGAAACATGAAGCCAGAGAGAAGGATCGACGGTAGGAAGAAGAAGAACGTCATCTGCATCGCCTGAAGCTGATTGGAGGCGACGGTGGAAATCGTGAAGCCGACGGCGAGGTTCGCCGCGATGAAAGCCGCCAGCGCTACCGACAAATCGAAATACGACCCCAGCATCGGCACGCCGAACAACAACAACGCCGCCACGATCACGACGGTCACCTGGATATAGCCGACGAAGATGTAGGGCAGAATCTTCCCCGCCATCACCTCGAACGGCTGCAACGGCATCGCGAGCAGATTCTCCATCGTCCCGCGCTCGACCTCGCGCGTGACGGCAAGCGCCGTGATCAGCACCATGGTCATCGTCAAGATCACGCCGATCAACCCCGGCACGACGTTGAACGCCGAGACCCCTTCCGGATTGTAACGCCGGTGCACGACGACCTCGAACGGCGGCGGCGTCCCGCGCAACGGCGCCAGCGCGCCGGTGAAATCGCGGTTGAACACCGTCGCTGGCAATTGCGAAATGGCAGCGATCGCGTTCGCCGCCGCCGAAGGATCGCTCGCATCCGCTTCGATCAGTATCTGCGGTCGGTCGCCGCGCGCCAACTCGCGCGAAAACTCGGGGGGCACCGTCACGACGAACGCGACACGCCCTTCGGCCAGCAGGCTCTCGGCCTCACGCTCATTCGAAATAATGTGGTCGATCCGAAAGTACCCGGAATTCTCCAACGCCCTCACCAGCGTTCGCGAATAAACGCTCGGATCCTGCACGTTCAGGGCCGCCGGCAAATGCTTCGGGTCGGAATTGATCGCAAACCCGAACAGCACGAGCTGGATCACCGGAATGCCGATGATCATCCCAAACGTCAGCCGATCGCGCCGCATCTGAATAAGTTCCTTCAGGAACACGGCCGTGATGCGGGCGATGGAGATACCGAACATGGTCAGTCCTCCACGCGCGCGAGGGGACACGATGGGCTCATACTCAGTTCGTCAAGCCCGGCGATAACGATCTGGGGAGCATGTTCTGTGGTCATCGCCCTAACTCGTCTGCTCGCGAAATGGCGCCATCAGGTGGATGAAAACGTCCTCCAGGCTCGGCGTCGCCTTCTGCCATTTGAAACCCGCCCGTGTGCGGAAAGGAGCGATCGCGCGCTCCAACGCCGCCGCATCCTTGCCGCTCACGTGCAGCGTCACGCCGAACACCGATACCTGATCGATCCCCGGCACGTTGTGCATATCCGCCGCCAACGCGCGAACGTCCTCGCCTTCGACGATCCACGTATGCAGGCCGGACTCGCCGATCACCTGCGCAACCGTGCCGCGCGCCAGCACCGTGCCGTAAGCGAGATAGACGATGCGGTCGCACCGCTCGGCCTCGTCCATGTAGTGCGTCGAGACAAGGACGGTCAGCCCTTGCGCCGCGAGCTGATGAATCTCGTCCCAGAAATCCCGCCGCGCCTGCGGATCGACGCCCGCCGTCGGCTCGTCCAGCAACAGCAACCTCGGCCGATGCAAGATGCACGCAGCCAAAGCCAGGCGCTGCTTCCACCCGCCGGATAATGTACCGGCCAACTGCTGCTGCCGCCGCACGAGGCCCAGCTGCTCGATCGCCTGATCGACGACCTTCCTCCGGTCCTTCACGTCATAGATCCGCGCGACGAAATCCAAATTCTCGCGGATCGACAAATCCTCATAGAACGAGAACTTCTGCGTCATGTAACCGACGTTGCGTTTGATCGCCGCGCTCTCGCGCAGAATGTCGTAACCCAGGCACGTGCCCGACCCGCTATCTGGCACCAGCAACCCGCATAGCATGCGTATCGTCGTCGTCTTGCCGCTTCCGTTAGGTCCCAGGAAGCCCCACACCTGACCACGCGGCACCTGAATGGAAAAATTGTCGACGACCTTGCGCGTCCCAAAGCTCTTCGTCAGGTCGCGCACGTCGATGGCGAGCGCCTCGCTCACGGCAGCGTCACGTCGACCGGTTGACCCGGACTAAGCACTGCGCCCTCAGGCACAGCCTCGACCATCCAAACAAGTTTTTCGCGCGAGCCGACGCTGTAGATGACGGGCGGCGTGAACTCGGCGTCCGAGGCGATGAACGTGACGCTCGCCTTCAAATTTGCCGGACACCCGTCGCAGCGCATCGCAACGTGCGTGCCGACCGCAAGCTTCGCCCGCAATTGTTCCGGCACGAAGAAGCGCACCTTGACATTCTGCGGCGGCAGCAACTGAACGACCGCCGATCCCGGTGCCGCATATTCACCGGCGCGCCGCAGCGTATCCTCAACGCGCGCCGCGACCTTCGACGCGATCCGCCGCTGCGACAGCATGTAGTCCGCCCGCTCCAGCGCCGCTTGCGCCGCGCTAACATTCGCCTGCGCCGCCGCGATCTCGTCTGGCCGCGCGCCCTTGCGGCCTTGCGCGATGTTGGATTCGATCTGCTTCACCTGCTGCGCGGCGACGTCGCGTTGCGCTAGCTTGGCGTCGAGAACGCTCTGCGCCACAAATCCGCGCGTGCGCAAATCCTGCGCCCGAACCAGGTCGGCTTCCGCCAACTGCAAGTTCGCTTTGGCCTGACCGAGCGAAGCCTGCAGCGCCGCGATCTCGTCCGAACGCAATCCCTTCTGCGCGTTGGCGAGCTGCGACTGCGCCTGCGCCAACTGCGCCGCAGCCTGTTCGCGCTGCGCCGTCTGCGCCTCGGCATCCAGCGTGAAGAGCAAATCGCCGACCTTCACCTGCATGCCGCGCTTGACCGGAACGCCGGTGACCCATCCGCCTTCGGGCGCGGCGACATATACATACTCGCCCTCGGCATAGCCGCTGACGACGCCGGTAGGCTGCTGCTCGCACCCGGCAAGCAGCGCCGCCGTGCCGAGCGCGATCGCATACGCGCGTCTCATGTGTCCGCCCCCCGTTTGATGCCGCGCAAGAACGTCTCGATGTGCTGCGCGACAAACCCCTGCGTATCGAACGGCTCATCGTCGAACCGTTCGAACGTCGTCCGCCAAATCGCACTGAACAGCAGCGGCGCGATCGCGGCGTAAGCCGCCTTGCGCGCGTCTACGTCGCGGAACACGCCTTCGCGAATCCCGCGTTCGATAACCGTCGAGAAGATGCCGACGCCGCGCGAGATGACTTCGCGCTTGTAGGTCTCGGCCAATTTCGGAAACCGCCCACCGTCGCTGATGATGAGCCGCGGAAATTTCATCATCCGCTCGTCGCCCATGAGCGCACCCATGAACTGCAGCAAGCGCCGCACGAGGTCTTCCGCCGGAACGGACCCGTCGGCCGCGATCACGCGCGCTTGTTCGACGTTGGCCTTCGGGATCGTCTGCACCAGCGCCTCGAACATCTCTTCTTTGCTGGCGAAATAGAGATAGACGGTGCCTTTGCTGACTCCTGCGCGCGCGGCGATGTCCTCAAGCCGCGCGGCCGCGAAACCCTTCTCGAAAAACTCGGCCAACGCCGCGTCGAGAAGCTCGGCCGGACGAGCGTCCTTCCGCCTCTGCCAACGCTGCGATCGCGCAAGTTCGCTCATGGTCCCAAGTATATAACTTACCAGTCATTAATTAGGGTATCCCGCGCTCGTGAACAAGATTAACAACGGGTTAGCGCCAAGAAATAGTTAAGCCTCTGATCCAACAGGAAAAAATTACGACGTTTCCAAGGCATGCGCACCGCGCAGACCTATCATGCACCCAGTGCAGTTGAATTCACAGTAGTGCAAACCACATACTAGCCACTGAGGCACACAGAACTGGCTGCCGGCCGAGCAGGACCCCCGAGGCCGGGACGACAAGAGGAGAGACCAAGATGAAGACGATGACCCTGATGATGGAATGGTCGGCCGCCGCATTCGCGGTCTACGCCGCCCTCGTTCTGGCGATGCCGGTTGAGGCCTTCGCCAAGTTCGCCTGAACCCAGGCGCCCGAAATTTGAATAGGCCGCCCGCAG
>JAEUMM010000233.1 GCA_016792645.1 Alphaproteobacteria bacterium
CGCATCACCGCCACGCGCCTCGCCTGGGACACGCCCAACGTCCGCGAGGTCGTCAACGACATCGAAGTAACCGAGGACGGCGGCATCGGCGACATCGCGCGCGACCGCTGGATCTCCGCCCAAGTGCGCACGCGCATCCTCACCGACGGCGCCATCCGCGACATCAACTACACGATCGATACGCAGAACAAGGTCGTCTACGTGCTGGGGATCGCGCAAAGCCAGCGCGAACTCGACCGCGTGCTGAACCACGCTCGCTCGGTCGCCGAGGTGCGCCGCGTCGTGAACTACGCTTTGCTTAAGGACGACCCGCGCCGCTTCGCCGAACCCGCGGGCAGATACGAAGATGATGACGCCAACGCAACGCCGCCGCCCGAGACGGAATAGATCATGACCATCAGCAGTCCCGACGCGTTGCTGGAGCGCTTGCACAATCTGGGGCAGGGCAATGACGAGTCCCTCCCGCTAGCGGAAACGGCGCTGATGCTGGCCGCACTCGATCGCAGCGGCGGTATCGATCTTGAGCCCTACCGCGAACATCTCGCCCGCGTCGCCGGCGACGCCCGCGACAGCTTCGCCTCGCTCCGCCGCGGCATGACCGTCAACGATGCCGCCGCCCGCGCGCTGGTCGACATCATCAGCTCGCGCCACGGCTACATGGGCGACAGCACGAACTACGACGACCCGCGCAACGCCGACCTCATCCAAGTCATCGACCGCCGACGCGGCCTGCCGGTGGCGCTCGGCATCCTCTATCTCGACGTCGCCTCCGCTCTCGACATCAAGGCCGACGGACTGAACACGCAAGGCCATTTCCTGCTGTCGGTGGGCGAGGGCGATCACGCCCGCATTGTCGATCCTTTCAATGGCGTCGTCCTCGACACGAACGAGCTGCGCATGGCGCCGCCCATAGGCGCCCCGATGGAGTACGGCCCCGTCAGCCGCCGCGACGTGCTGTTGCGCCTGCTGAATAACATCCACGCCCGCTCGATGGCGGCAAAGGACACGCTCCGTACACTGACGATGACCGAGCGTATGGTCCTCATCGCCCCGCGCCGGCCCGACCTCTGGCTCGAACTCTGCAAAGCCTGCGAAGCCGTCGGTAAACTGAACGGCGCCATGCGCGCCGCCAAAAGCTGTATCGAACTCTCCGAACCCGAAAGCTCGACCGGCCGAGAAGCCGCCTTCATCCTCCACAGCCTCAAGCGCAAGGTGAACTAAATCACGTTCCGTTTCGGTACGCCGCGCGCCCCTGCCATGGAGGCTGTTTTGTCGATGCTGGACGGCGCCGCGTCCGCGCCGCTAAGGTCCACCGACCTCGTCATCGCAAAGGCCCCTCATGTCCGTAAACGTCGCCATCCAAATGGACCCGATCGATCGCATCGATATCGGCGGCGACTCCACGTTTGCGCTGGCGCTCGAGGCGCAAACCCGCGGTCACAAACTCTGGTACTACCTGCCCAAGCATCTGGCCCAACGCGACGGCAAAGTCTCTGCCCGCGCGCAAACGCTCAGCGTGCGCGAAGAGCGCGGCAACCACTTCGCGCTGGGTGAGCCCCAACTGCTCGACCTCGGCACTATGGATGTGGTGCTGCTGCGCCAGGATCCGCCCTTCGACATGGGCTACATCACGACGACGCACATCCTGGAGCGTTTACCCAAACGCACGCTGGTCGTGAACGACCCGTACTGGGTGCGAAACTCGCCGGAGAAGGTCTTCGTCACCGAATACCCGGACCTCATGCCGCCGACGCTGATCACCAGCGACGCGGAAACAATCCGCGCCTTCCGCAAAGAACACGGCGAGATCGTGGTCAAGCCGCTCTACGGCAACGGTGGCGCCGGCGTTTTCCGCGTGAGGCCCGAGGATGAGAACCTGAACACCATCATGGAATTCTTCGCCTCCTTCGTGCGCGAACCCTTGGTGGTGCAGCGTTACGAGCCAAAAGTCCGCCAAGGCGACAAGCGCATCATCCTGGTCGACGGCGAACCCGTCGGCGCCATCAACCGCGTCCCCGCGCACGGCGAAGCGCGCTCGAACATGCACGTCGGCGGCAAGCCCGAGAAAACCGTGCTGAGCGCCCGCGACAAGGAAATCTGCGCCCGCATCGGCCCGGAGCTGAAACGCCGAGGCCTCATCTTCACCGGTATCGACGTCATCGGCGACCACATGACCGAGATCAACGTCACCTCGCCGACAGGCATCTGGGAAGTCCGCCGCTTCGAAGGCGTCGACACCGCGGCGCTGATCTGGAACGCCATCGAGACCCGTCTGAAATTGCGCGCATGACCGTCGCGCACATCGCAACAGTCGCCTTCGTGGGAATAGACGCGCGCGAGGTCGACGTGCAAGTGCATATGTCCGACTCGCAGGGCGGCCAGAAGGAAGGCATGGCGATCGTCGGCCTCCCCGACAAAGCCGTCGCCGAGAGTCGTGAGCGCGTGCGCGCGGCGCTCCACGCCGTGGGCCTCGCGCTGCCGAACAAGCGCATCACGGTGAACCTCTCGCCCGCCGACTTGCCGAAGGAAGGCAGCCACTATGATCTGCCGATCGCGCTGGGTCTTCTCACCGCGATGGGCGTTCTGCCGGCGCCCGACATGGCCCGCTACATGGCGCTGGGCGAGTTGTCGCTCGACGGCGCGATCGTTCCCGTCGCGGGCATTCTTCCCGCGGCGATGAAGGCGTTGGAGCACGAGCGCGCCTTCATCTGCGCACAAGCCTCCGGCGCCGAAGCTGCCTGGGCCGAGGGGCTGGAAATCGTGGCCGCGCCCGCGCTCGTGGCGCTGGTCAATCACCTGAAGGGCGCGCAAGTGCTGGCCCGCCCGATCGCCACGCTTGCTGACGAAACGGCGAACGTGCCCGACCTGCGCGACGTGAAGGGCCAAGAGACGGCCAAGCGCGCGCTCGAAATCGCCGCCGCCGGCGGACACAATCTGCTGATGATCGGCCCGCCCGGCGCCGGCAAGTCGATGCTCGCGGCAAGGTTGCCGGGTTTGCTTCCGCCGCTCGATGCACGCGAAGCACTCGAAGTCTCGATGATCCAAAGCCTCGCCGGCGAACTGAAGAACGGCGCCATCGGCCGCCGCCGCCCGTACCGCGCGCCGCATCATTCGGCCAGCATGGCGGCGCTGGTCGGCGGCGGCATCCGCGCAAAGCCCGGCGAGGTCAGCCTCGCGCACCTGGGCGTGCTTTTCCTCGACGAACTGCCGGAGTTTCAGCGCACGGTGCTGGACTCGCTCCGCCAGCCGCTCGAAACCGGCGAAACGCTCGTGGCCCGCGCCAACGCGCACGTCCGTTATCCAAGCCGCGTCCAACTCGTCGCCGCGATGAACCCGTGCCGCTGCGGCTATCTTTCGGACGCCGAACGCGCCTGCACCAAAGCGCCAAGATGCGCCGCCGACTATCAATCGAAACTCTCAGGCCCGCTGATCGACCGCATCGATTTGCACGTGGAAGTCAGCGCGGTGAGCGCCCTCGACCTCACGATCCCGCCGCCCGCAGAAGGCACAGCCGAAGTGGCCGCCCGCGTCCACGCCGCCCGCAACATCCAACGCAAGCGCTACAGAGACACCGCCGTCCGCACCAACGCCGAAGCCGACGGTGAACTCCTGGAAGAAATCGCAAGACCCGACGAAGCCGGTCTCACGCTCCTGAAGAAAGCGGTTGACACCCTAAAACTCTCCGCCCGCGGCTACCACCGCGTGCTCCGCGTCGCCCGCACCTTGGCCGACCTCGAAGGCCGCGAATCGGTCGCCCGCCCGCACATCGCCGAAGCGTTGAGTTACCGCCGTTTGCACGTCGCATTCTAGCGACATTCCGCACACCCCTGAGTCCGCGGCGCATCACCGGCTCGTGTTAAGATTCGCGCGGGACGAAGGGCCTGATCGGCCAACTGGGAGACGAACCATGCAGCGCTTTCTTGTCTATTTGATTCAGCCGGGCGTCGTGGCGACGGGTTTGTGGGGCACGTTCCTGCAAGTGGGCCTCGCCTTCGCCAACTCGTTCAACATCGCGGGCGCCGCCGACGCCATCTCGAAATATGGCCTCGACGGACAGCTCGCGTCAGGCGGCCTGATCGCAGCCCTCGTCGGCGCGTACTACTCATTCTCGCAGCGCAAGACCGGCCGCGCGGTCGCCACGGGCGCCGGCGCCGTTGCGGGCGGTATTTCGGGGACACTCGGCACCGCCCTGACGCAGTCGTTCGGCTGGACCGAAGTCGCCGCCGGCACGACGCCGCTCCTGAACTTCTCGGCCATCTGGGCCGCGCTGCTCAATCTCGTCAGCACCGGCGACGCCTCGGTCCCCGCGGGCTCTGAGCCGATGTTCGATCCTGCCGTGCTCACCACGGTCTTTGGCACGACGGCCGCAGGCGGCGGCGTCGGCGCGCTGCTCGGCCGCTTCGTCTTCGGCGACGGCACGCGCCACCACAAGAAGGGCCGCCGCGCCCACGCATAAAAGAAGGCGCTACTCGCGCGCCAAGTCGCCAAGCGCGCGGGCGAAGCCGCCGGTAATGTCGTCGTCGGGATAAAGCTCGAGCGGCCGTGCCGGCGGAATGCCTTGCGCTTCAAAGGCACGACCCTCACCGTCCAGCACGTGCCGATACGCCCCACGCCCCCTCCAGCCGCGCGTCGCCCGCGCTCGCCTCGATCGGCTTCCAGTCGGGCGCCGCAATCGCCTGTCCGCAAAACGCGAGCCCCATCGCCAGCACGCCGATCACTCGGATGGTCGCAGTCAGCAAGTGTCTCTCCGTCTAAAGCCCAGTTTGCCAAAGAAAAGCCCGCGTGACGATCGCCGTCACGCGGGTCGAGTGTCTTCAGCAAACGCTGAACGTCGGGCTTAAGCGCCCGCCACGATTTCGACCGTGATGGTCTGGCCGTCCGCGTCCTTCTGTTCCCACTTGTCGCCGGCCTTGTGCGGGCCTTTGAACTCGGAGCAGGTTTCCTTCGGCGCCGGCGTGTCCTTCGGCGCATTCGCCGGCAGGTCGGCCGTCGAGCAATACTTCGTGTTGTTGTCCTTCAGGCTCCACTTGCCCGTGAACTTCTCACCCTTGGCGCTTTCGCCTTTGAAGGTGCCGTCCTTGTTGATCCAGAGCTTGGACTTCTCGCCCTTCGCGTTCGTAACGATGACGGTGTTGCCGTACGCGCCTTCCATCGGATCGGGGGACGCAATGGCGGCGCCCGCCAGGCCAAGCGCGACAAGGGCGCCAAGCGCAATCTTACGCATGAAGTGACTCCTCCCATTTGAACCCCGGTTCGTGGAAATAAGGGTCGTCCGGGGGCGGCGGGCTTATAGCGTTAACGTTAGGCTGATGAAAAGGGCAGGTTGGCGCTCCTTAGCTGCGACAGTTAAGCAATCATCAAGCCCTGGCTGTCAGCGTGCGAAGCAACACGCTCCTGGGTTGAACTACACGTGATTGTTCCGCGCGTCGCACGAGCCTTCGTGGCTCTCCTGTTGGTTGCAGCGCTGGCGCTTGCCGCGGCCGAGGTGGTGCTGCCGTTGAACATCCTGAGGCCGACGCCCCTGGCGATCGGGATCGTCTCGCTCGCGGGGCTCGGCATTCTCTTCACCGCGCTCATCGAGGCCCGCCGCCGCATCAGCTCCCTCGATCAGCGTTCCGGCGAGCTCGCGCGCGTGAAGCTCGAGCTGGAAACGACCGTCCGCGCGCTGCAGTCGCGCCACCGCGAACTGCAGGCGAGCGAGCAGCGTTATCGCGGCCTCGTCGAGCAGATGGGCGATGTGATCGTCCGCAAGCTGCCGGACGGCCGCTTGACCTTCGTCAACGACGCCTTCTGCAAGACCTTCGGCGTGCAGCGCGAGCGTGCCTTGGGTCGCGCCTTCCGCGCCGAATTTCACCCGGACGAGAAGCTCGTAGAGCCGCCTGCAATAGCGAACCATCTGTCGACCGAGCGCGTGCGCTACGATCAAAGGTTGCGCACCAATTTCGGCTGGCGCTGGTTTGCGTGGGAAGACTACGTCATCAGGAACGACACCGGTCAGGTGACGGAAATCCAAAGCGTCGCCCGCGACATCACCGATCAGAAGGTGTTGGAGACGGAACTGCGCGACGCCCGCGACAAAGCCGAAGACGCCAACCGAGCGAAGTCGATGTTCCTGGCCGTCATGAGCCACGAGATTCGCACGCCGATGAACGGCGTCATCGGCATGGCGGGCCTGCTGCAAGACACGCAGCTCACGCCCGAACAACGCTCTTACGCCAACGCGGTGCGCGAATCCGGCGAGGCGCTGCTCGACATCATCAACGACATCCTCGACTTCTCGAAGATCGAATCCGGCGCAATGCCGATGGAAGAGACCGCCTTCTCGCCGCGCACGCTGATCGAAAGCGTCGCCGAACTTCTCGCCCATCGCTGCTTTGAAAAGTCGATCGACATCGCGACCTATGCGCACGCGCGCTTGTCCGGCCAAATCCTCGCCGATGAGGGCCGTGTGCGCCAAGTGCTGCTCAACCTCGCCGGCAACGCGGTGAAGTTCACCGAGGGCGGCGGCGTGCGCATCTCGGCCGTCCCCGACGCCGACCCGCGCTTCATTCGTTTTGAAGTTGCCGACACCGGTATCGGCATCTCGGAAGAAGCGATCCCGCACATCTTCAAGGAATTCACCCAGGCCGACTCCGGCCTTGCGCGCAAATACGGCGGCACGGGCTTAGGCCTAGCGATCACGCAGCGCCTCGTCACGGCCATGGGCGGCACGATCGGCGTCACCAGCCAGCCCGGCAAGGGCAGCCGCTTCTGGTTCACGCTGCCGATGAAGCGCGCGCCGGGTGTGGACCAGCCGGAATCGATCCTGACCGGCGCCCGCGTGCTGGTGCTGACCGCCTTCCCGGGCTTGTCCGAATTCCTCGTCCGCCAACTCTGCGAAGCGGGCGCTGACGCCTTCGCTGCGAAGGGTGCGGCCGCAGCCGAAACGGCGCTCGCCGGCGGCTCCTTCAACGTCCTCCTGATCGACCACCGTTCGGGCACCGCGCCGGCAGCCGAACTTCTTGTCCGTCTCAAAGCGCGGCTCCAGGGCGTCAAGTCGATCGTGCTCCTGCCCGCAACCGAGCGCGCGTCTCTCCCCTCGCTCAAGTCGGCGGGCTTCGACGGCTATCTGATCAAACCCATCCGCCGCACATCGCTGGTTCAGCGCGTCGCAGCGCTCCTCAACGGCCGCGACGCCGGACCAAGCGATGCCTTCGTGCCCGACGAGCAAGCGACGGCGCCGGTCGAACAAATCAGCCTGCGTATCCTGGTGGCCGAGGACAACCGTATCAACGTGATGCTGGCGACGTCGCTGCTCACCAAAATGGGTCACCGCATCGACACCGTCGCCAACGGCCGCGAAGCGCTCGACGCTCTGACCCGCGCGCCCTACGACCTGGTCCTGATGGACGTCCACATGCCCGAGATGGACGGCTTGGAGGCGACGCGCCGCATCCGCAACGCCGAATCCACGGGCCGCCGCCGCACGCGCATGCCCATCGTGGCGCTCACCGCATCAACCTTGGAAGGCGACCGCCAAGTCTGCATCGAAGCCGGCATGGACGACTTCCTGGCCAAACCCCTCAACCCCGAAGCCCTGCGCTCCATCCTCGCCCGCTACGCCCCCAAAGCCCCCTACGA
>JAEUMM010000241.1 GCA_016792645.1 Alphaproteobacteria bacterium
AAGGACGGGCTGATCGTGAAGGAGCGCGACGACCTGATCTCGGCGACGCGCGTGGGGCTCATGATGCTGCGCCAGGCGTCGAGCCCCGAAGATGCGCTGGCGGCGCCGCACGCGGCGGACGGCGACTATGACCCGCTGTCCGGTGCACCGGGCGGGCGTGCGGGTGTGACGCGCGAGGCGCTGTCTTACGATCCCCTCAGATAGGCTTTTCAGACAGAGAGACGTCAACATGTACAACGTGAACGGTTTCTTGAATCTTGGTTTGCGGCGCGGGCGGCGGCAGATGCTGGACTTGCGCGCGCCGGAAGACCGGTTGTCGGACGATGAGCCGAGCCGCGGCGTTCGCCGCTCGCCGGCGGTCGGCAACTGGATCGACGCTTATCGTACGGCCGATGACGACGATGACGACGACGGGCGGGCCACCGCTTTGCGCGGCATTATCGATGCGAACCGCGCCGACATGGCGTCGGCGGGTTTGCCGGTATTTGCGCATCCGGCTCTGCCGGAAGAGTTTGCAGATGAACTTGCGCGCGGTTCGTCGGGCGTATCGATCGCAAGCGTGCTGAAGCAATTCGATCCATCGGTGCGGCAAGGTGTGGCGCAGCAGTTGCTGGGGCAGGCGGGGAGCGATCCATCCTCGCATGTGGCCGCGGGCGGTGGGCGGTTTGCCTTGCTGGGCGGCGATGAGGACGACGGCGCGCCGCCGCCTCCACCGCAGGGCCGGAAGCCGCCGCGCGCGAATCCGACGCAGCCGGATCGGCAGCGGGAGGCAGAGCGCCAACAAAAATGCGCCGACCTTCGCCGGTACATCTTGCTGGGCCGGGACTATCGGAAGCGTCTTGAAGCCGAGAAGGCCGACCTGGAGCGGCAGATCAGTTCGTCGAGGCAGAGCGTGCCCCGGATGGAGAAACGTCGCGACGCACTGCGGCTTCACCTTCGGGATCTGCAAGATCAACTCGCGAAGTTTCAAAGGGGCGCCGCGGTCGGCGGCGACGGCACGCCTATCGAGTGTCCTCCGGATCTCGACCCTAAGCCGCGGCAGCAGTCTCCTTGGCCAAACCGGAAACGGCGGCAGCAGCGCCGGCAGACTAGGGAGGCGACGCGGGACGCCATTTGCGACGCGCTGGCCGAGGGTGTCGAGTCGGGATACGAGAAGCGGCGGCGCGATCAGCGCATCGCCGCCCTGCAGAACGAAATCAGACAGGTGGAAGCCGAGTTGCGCAATCTGGATGCTCAGATCGCCGGCGCGGGCCAGCCGCGTCCCGAAATCCAGGCGAGGATCAACCAGATCGAAAGCGACATCTATTACTCGCTCAGCGCCGACAAAGAGGATCGTGAGGATTACAAGCGGCTCGGCTGCGATCCGGCCGGGATTGCGTACTAGCTTTGCCCGCGGCGGATTTCCGCGGGTTATCGAGATGTTAACGGCGCTGCGGCGAAAATCCGCCTACGGACGATATGCGGCCGGGGCGAGTTTGATGACGGGCTCTTCGAACGACAGGGCGGACGCGGGCGACTATCGCCTGGCGGTGTTTCTCGGCGTTCTGGCCGTGGTGGCAGCCGTTGTCGTGTTCGCGGCGCTGAGGCATCGCGGACCGGACACGGCGCTTGTGCTGGCGACCGATCAGGATTGCCTGCGCGCGTTCGATCGCGACGCGTGCGGGCAAATCGTTTCGAATGCGCTTGCCATTCACGCACGCACGGCGCCCAGCTTTCACAGCGAACGCGTGTGCGAAATGAGCTTCGGCGAAGGCGGATGCCGGCCGGTGAAGGACAGCGTGTTCGGCGGGCAGGCTTATGCGCCCAAAGTCGCCGCGATCCTTGCGTCGCGCAACGGTGACCGGCGCGATCTGTTGCCGCTTTACTTCGGCAAGGGGGCGGTGAAGGACGAGTCCACGCGCCGGGTTTATTTCCGTGGCGTGGCTGTCGGCGTCCTGAGCCAAGACAAGTTCGGCGGCGCACAAATTTCACGGATCGTCGACGTCAACGGCAAGTCGATTTCCTCGGGCGCCATTCGCAAGTTACGCCGCAGCTAGCACTCAAGACCGTGCCTGCGTAGACTTGGTCCCAGCGTATCAAATGCGAGGGCGGCATGCGGCGTTGGTTGATTGGCATCGGTGCGGTGTTGGCGTTTCTGGGCGCCGGCGCGTTGATGGCGGCGCCGGCCGTCGTCGAGGGCCGGCTCAACAATGTGGAGGCACACGCGCCCTACAAGATCGGCGCACGCGCGAAGGCGCTGCACGCGCGCTTGAACATGGCGGATCTGCATGCGGATACGCTGTTGTGGGGGCGCGACGTGCTCAGCCGTGGGACGCGCGGGCATGTCGACGTGCCGCGGCTCGTCGAAGGGCGCTTTGCGTTGCAGGTGTTTTCGACGGTGACGAAGACGCCCGAGGGGCAGAACTACGACAAGAATACAGGGGACACGGATATGATCACCGTGCTCGCCAAGGTCAGCTTATGGCCGACGCGCACGTGGGACAGTCTGCTTGAGCGCGCGCTCTATCAGGCGGAGCGGTTGAACGCGGCGGCGAAGCGCGATCCGAAGGCGCTTGTCGTCGTGCGGACGCGGCGCGACCTTGAGAGTCTGCTGGCCCGGCGTGCGAAGGGGGAGAGCGTTGTCGGCGGGTTGCTGGCGACCGAGGGCGCGCATCCTCTGGAAGGCAAGATCGAGAATTTGCAGAAGCTCTACGATGCAGGGTTTCGCATGGTGGGGCTGCACCACTTCTTCGACAACGAGCTGGGCGGCTCGCTGCACGGCGTGAGCAAGGGCGGCTTGTCGCCGTTCGGCATCGAGGCCGTTCGCGCGATCGAAGGCAGGGGCATGATCGTCGACGTCGCGCATTCGTCGGAAAAGGTGGTCGAGGACGTGCTTGCCCATGCGACGCGGCCGATCGTCGTTTCGCACACGGGCGTGCGCGGCGCGTGCAAGAGCGCGCGGAATTTGAGCGATAAGCACATGCGCGCGATTGCGGCCAAAGGCGGGCTGATCGGCATCGGCTATTGGCCGGGCGCCGTGTGCGACTCCACGCCAAAGGGCGTCGCGAAGTCGCTGCGTTATGCGGCGGATTTGGTGGGCGTCGATCGCGTGGCGCTGGGATCGGATTTCGATGGGTCAACCACCGTGCGGTTCGACGCGTCGGAATCGGCGGCGCTGGTTCAGGCGATGGTCGATGCCGGGTTCAGCGACGAGGAGATCGGCAAGATCACCGGCGGGAACGTGCTTGCGCTGCTGGCGGCGCTGTTGCCGGCGTCCTAGCTGCCGCTGGAAAGGCCGCGGGTTGGAGGACCGATCCTCTGCTATAGTCACGTGCGTCTTAACGCGGAGCCTGAACGATGATGCTCGCGCGGTTGTTCGGTGTGGCGTTGATTGCGGTGCTGCTGGCTATGCCGGCGGCGGCGCGCGACGTGCGGCTTGTGCTTCAGCAAACGAAGGCGGCTGCGGGCGGCGCGGCTGTCGACGGGCTGAAAGCTGTTCGGATTACTTATCGTTTGCGGCAGAGCGGGCTTGAGGGCACGGGCACGACGCTGACCGATGTGGTCGGCGGGCGGGTGGTGACACGCTTTCAGCTGGGGCCGATCACCGGCGCCGAAGGGTTCGACGGCAAGCGTGCGTGGTTGCAGGATCAGGCGGGCATCGTGACCGTGCCGGAAGGCGCGGATTGGCGCGCGCAGAGCGTGTCGGCGCAGTATCGCCAGGCGCTGGGCTATTGGTTTCCGGCGCGCGCGACGCGGGCCAACGTCAACATCCGGCTGCAGCTGTTTCGCCAACGGATAAAAGAGGCGCTTGAGATTGCGCCGGACGGTGGTTTGCCGTTCGAACTTTGGTTCGACGCGCAGACGAAAATGCTGGACCGCGTGATCGAGGTGGGTGCAAGCGAAACGCGGACAACGATCTATGAGGATTATCGCCCGGTCGGCGGTCTGATGGTGGCGCATCGGATACGCTCGTCGAATGCGGCGGCGGCGTTTGGGGCCGAGCGTGTGGTCACGAAAGTCGAGGTCAATCCGTCCTTTGACGAATCCGCTTTTGCCGCTCCGGCGGCGCCGCGGCAGGACTTTGCGTTTGCGAAGTCCAAGCGGGCGAGCGTGTTGCCGTTCAGGTTCGTCAACAATCACATCTATGTCGATGCGAAGCTGAACGGGCTGACCTATGCGCTGCTGATCGACAGCGGTGCGGCCAACGTGATCACGCCGACGGTTGCGCGGGCGCTTCGGCTGGGCAGCGTGGGCAGCGCGCAGGTGAAGGGCGCGGGGGAGTTTACGGAGCACGCCGCGTTTACGCGTGTCGCGCATGTGGGGCTTGGCGATGTGCGGCTGAAGAACCAGCTGTTTGCGGTGGTGCCGCTGGAGAAGTTGGGCGAGGTTGAGGGCGTGCCGTTCCACGGCATCTTGGGCTATGAAATTTTCAAACGGTTTATCGTGCGCATCGACTATGCGGGGCGGACGGTGACGTTGAGCGACGTCGCGACCTGGCGTGCGGAGGGGACGGGTGCGGCGGTGCCGTTCGTCTTCAACGGCACGGTACCGGAGGTCGAGGGCGAGATCGGCGGCATCGCCGCGACCTTCGACGTCGACACGGGATCGCGCGCGTCGATCGGGCTGAACTCGCCGTTTGTGCAGAAGCACGCGTTGCGCGCGCGGTTCAAACCGTCGATCGATGCGGTGACGGGATGGGGCCTTGGCGGACCGACGCGCGGTACGGTTGCGCGTGCCGAACGGATCCGGCTGGGCGCGGTGACGGTGCCGAACGTCGTCGTCGACATGTCTTTGCAGCGGCTGGGCGCGCTGACCCATACGGCGCCGGCGGGCAGCATCGGCAGTGGTTTGCTGCGGCGGTTCATCGTGACCTTCGACTATCCGCGCCAGCGCATCTATCTACTGGCGCAGCCGGGCGGCGCCACGCGCGATGCGTATGACCGCTCCGGTCTTTGGATCAACCAGGGACCGGGCGGGTTTCGTATCGATGCCGTGGCGGACGGTTCGCCGGCGGCCCGCGCGGGACTTCGTGAGGGCGATGTCGTCGTCGCGGTTGACGGACGTCCGTGGGGCCGGTTGCTGCTCAACGACGTGCGCGATCTGCTGCGCGACGGTTTGCCGGGGACCGTCGTGCGCTTGACGGTGCGCAACGGCGGCGCGACGCGCGAGGTTGCGCTTACGCTGCGCGATTTGATCTGAGAGCCTTGCGAAATTCGCGGTCGCGTTTCAGATGCCATTCGCGGCTCATCGCGGCGCTGCGCGTCTTGTGCGGTTCGGCGTAGAGGAGCGTCCAGGTCCGGCCGCGCGTCGATCGTGCGCCTTTGCCTGCGTTGTGCGCGGCGAGACGGGCCGCCAGATCGGTGGTCCAGCCGACATAGGTCTTGAAGCCGTCCTTGCCGCTTGCGCCCAGCACATAGACGAATGCTGCCGGCGGCTTGGGCTTTCGTGCGCGGCGGCCTGCCATGAGGCGGATCCGAATCGTTGATGCCGCCTCACTATCGGCGCGGTCAGGCGCCGCAATCAATCTTGGCGATGGCGTGAGCTTGATGGCGGGACGCGAGTTTCCAGGCATCGCATCGTACGCTTCTTCGATGCGCTGGGTGAGCTCGCGGTCGCACTGAAACTCGACCGAAGAGCACTGCGCGCCGACCATCACGCGGTGAAATTTTTGCTTGACTTTTTCGGCGCTTTCGGCGATATTCGGCGCTTCAAATCGATATGTGGCGAATTGTGTCCGGTGCGCGAAAGCGGCCGGTTTTTTTGTGCGCGATGAGGCGGAGGCGCGGCAGGTGGCCGTTGTTGCGACGGCGGCTGCGACTATTGCTTGAGAACGAAGACGGCGGGTTTGACGGTTTGCGGTGTCGGCGGCTGGCCCTCGATGGCAGCCCAAGCGAATGCGGCGCACGCCAAGAATGCGAACCAGGCAACCGTCAGCATCAGCGGGCGCATGGCGGCGCGATAGGAGTCCGTTGTCATCAATTCCCCCAAATCGGTGACAGGGCCATCTGCGGCGCAGCGGCGCGGAAGCTATAGCGCAGACGGCTTCCAAGACGCGAGTCGCACCGATCCGGCGTTTGCGCAACCTCTGCACGAAGAACACAGCGTGTTGCCGTTGTGCGTCGCGCAGCGGCGGGGCTTTGCGTGTTCTCGCGATCGTGATGGGCGTCGTGGGATACGGCACGTCATCTCACACGCGCGGCGCGAACGTCACTTTTTTCCGAGGAGCATCGATTTGCTGTTGACCGTGGCAAAGGCCGCAAATGGTTGTGATTGACGACATTCGGTCGATCCTGGCGCGCCTGCGTGCGCGTGACGCGCGCGAGTTGTCGGCCTACGGGATCGACCTTGACGGCGCCGCTTCGGCTTTCGCCTCACCGGCTATTCTGGCGCGCGTTTTCGCGCATAGCGGGCGGGCGACAGCGGTTGTCACGTTTCACCGGCTGACGCCAAAGGCGCTGGTAGTGTCGATGATGGCGACCGATGATTGGCCTTTTGTCGCGCGCGCGGTGGTGCGATGGGGCTGGCGCGAGGCGCGGCCCGCATTGATCGCGGCAGGCTATGAGCGTGCGGAGTGCCGTACGATCGAGGGCCATGTCGAGGCTATCGAACTCTTGGAGCGGCTGGGCTTCGTGCGCGAATGCCTGTTGCCGCGCTTTGGCGCGCAGGGCGCGTCGTTTCTGCAATATGCATGGAGGTTGACCGATCATGTGCCTGTTCAGCTCACCCAAGGCGCCGCCGCCGCCGCCACCGCCGCCGACACCTGCGTCGAAGCAGGACGAGGAACTGCGTGAGCGCCGCCGCATCGCGCGCCGGCAGGGGCCATTCATTTCGCCCTATGCACTCGCGCAACCCACATTCGCAAATCCGACGCCGCAGAAGACGCTGTTGGGGACGTAACGGCTTCTTGCTCCGGAAGGCGGGCGCTGACATCGTCGGGTTTTCGCGCAAGAGGCTGATGCGTGCGCCAGGACGATGTGAATGCCTTTAAGGCCGTCGCGAAACTCTACAACGCGTTGATGACGGGCGTCGTTCTGACGCTGGTGACGCAGCGGGATGCGGACGCGGCGCGGGCGTTCGTCTTCGCGCATTTCCGGCGGCAGCATCTGGAGAAGTTCTTGCCGGGACTCGCGAAATTGGGGCTTCAGGATCTACCCCATGCGGTGGCGTGCGCGCAGTATCATTATTTCTCGAATGCACTGGGCGGCGTGAAGACGGAATTCGTCGCCGAGTCCGACCGCAAGGCTTGGGTGCGCTATCCGCCGCCGCGGTGGATTTGGCAGGGTACTGCCGTGTGTGCTGTGCCGCGTGTCGTCAACGAGGCGATGCTGCACGGATGGCATGGACACAACGGCGTGTCGCTGGGGAACCCGCGGCTCGGCTTTGTTTGCACCGGGCAGACGGTTGAAGGCGCGCCTGGGCTTGAAGGGTATTACTGTGAATACGACAGGCCGATTGCGCCGGAGGAACGGGTGCGGTTCGTCGACGATGAGCGGGCGCCCAAGTTCGATCCCGCGGCGGCGCCGAAGCTCGACAGTGCGGCATGGCCCGAGCAGAGATTGCGCAAGGTTGAGCGGTCGTATGCGATGGAGTATGTGCGCTCGCTGCTGCCGACGATGATCGAGCTGTTCGGCGCGGATGAGGCGCAGCTGCTGGTCGGGCGCGCGGGGCGGTTGATCGGGCTGCAATTCTATGACGAGACGGCGGCCCTTCTCGGCGTGTCCGACGACAGTGCGGCTTCGTTTGGACGCTATCTCGGCGCGATCGCGGCGGCGCAGGGCGAAGATGTTCGCGTCGATGCGGACGGCGGATCCTGTGCGGTGACGCAGACGGGATGGCGCTTGATGGCCGGCATTGCCTCGACCGGCGATGCGGCCTTTCGTTCTTGGAATGCGCTTTGGGAAGGCGCGCTTGCGGTTCACAACCGCGATCTGGTGCTCACCTCACGTTACGACGGCGCCGGCATCAGCTGGCGCATCAGTTCAGTTTGAATTCGATTTCGACTTCCGTCTGGATCGTGCGGCCCGATGGTTGATAGCGCCAACGCTTGACCGCGTTGATGGCCGCGTTTTCGAACCAGCCGCGGGGTTGAGCGCTCACAACCTGCGCGTCGATAACGGAGCCGTCGGGACCGATGGTGATGCGCAGACGCACAATGCCTTCCTTCTCCGCTTCCAACGCGCGCTGCGGGTATTGCGGCTGCGGCTGCGAGATCGGGTTGGCGACGATGTCGGCGCTGGACATGTCGGGCGGCGCCAGTGGCGCGGTCGGCACAGGTGGCGGCGCGCGTTCCGGCCGCGGGATCTCGGGCGGCGCAAGCGAGGGGCCGGTCGCGCCCTCGGGGAACGGATAGGGCTGGACGCGCTGACGCGTCACGGAAGGCACAACGTCGATGTCGCTGCCGCCACGCAAGAGCGGCTCAAGATAGTAGAGCGCGATGACGATCAGGAGCGGGATGCCGATCCAGCGGCCGAGCCACGACAGCGCGCTGGTGTCTTCCTCGCTGAGTTTCGGAAGGCTGCGGACTTTTGGGTCCGGCTTCAGTTCGTCTTCGTCGGCCGACATCGCGATCCATGAGTTGTGGGATCGATGTTACGCCGAGATGGCGCGCCTCTTCAACGCACCGCTTTGTCTTAACCTTCGCATGGGAACCATCGCACATGCGCCGCGTGTCGGTGAGGGCTGACGTTCGGGATTGTGGGGACACTCTCCGTCGGCAGATGGACACCGCGGTGCGTCAAGAAGCGCTGCATCGCGTCATGGCCGTACTTCGGCGAAAGCGCCTGAGGGGCGGAACCATCCCCGATATCAGACGTTATTCGGCATTCTGAGGTGTGTCATGCTTCGGGCGGCGTGTGTCGGATTGTGGTTGGCTGAGCGCTTCGTTTGCCGTGTCCGCTAGCATTATTGGGATGCCGGCGGGCACGATCATGTTTGAGATTCTGCGCGTAACAGGTCGGATCGGTTTGGCCGTGGGCGCGTTCGTGTTGGGACGTATTTTGGTCCAAGACCGGCACCGGGACGATGATAGCGCGAGTTCCGCCTGAACCAAGCGGGCCTCTTGTGCGTTGTGATGCAACGTCTACCCAAGGGAGCAACGTTTATGATTCGCATCAAACAAGTCTTAATGGCCGCCGTTCTTGCGGCGGGCGCGGCCTTCGCCATGGCATCGGCCGGGAACGCGGCACCGGCAGGTGAACC
>JAEUMM010000248.1 GCA_016792645.1 Alphaproteobacteria bacterium
CCGCGCCTTGTAAGCGGTAGGTCGTCAGTTCAAATCTGACATCCGGCACCAGTCATCTTGAGTATGCATGAGCCAGAGCGCGCCCGGTCCGAAGCTTGAAGTTCGCATCGTGCCGGTGACGCCGTTGCAGCAGAACTGCTCGCTGATTTTCGACCCCATCACAAAGCACGCCGCCTTCGTCGACCCAGGCGGTGACATCGAGACGCTGACCGGCGCGCTCAACCATTTTGGTCTGACGCTGAAGCGCATCTGGTTGACCCACGGCCATCTCGATCACGCCGGCGCCGCGGCCGAGTTGCGCGAACGCACCGGCGTCGCCGTCGAAGGCCCGCATCGGGATGATCAGTTCTGGTTGGATCAAATCGAGGAAAGCTCCCGCCGCTATGGCATCAACGGCGGCCGCAACGTGACGCCGGATCGCTACCTGGAAGACGGCGATGAGCTGGAGCTTGAAGGCGTGAAGTTCGGCGTCGCGCACACGCCGGGTCACACGCCCGGCCACGTGGTGATTTACAACAAGGCCGCCAAAATCGCCTTCGTCGGCGACGTACTCTTCGCCGGCTCAATCGGCCGCACGGACTTCCCGCGCGGCAACCATCAGCAGCTGATCGACTCCATCACGACCAAACTCTGGCCATTGGGCGACAACGTCACGTTCGTCCCCGGCCACGGCCCGACCTCCACCTTCGGTCGCGAGCGCCAAACCAATCCCTTCGTCGCGGACAAGCTGACCGGCTACGGCGGTGCGCAGAAAACGGCGCCGAACGAATCCGATCAGAAGACGTCAAAGCGCTACACCTGACCCTTCGCCACAAAAGACTGAGGGCGAAGCTCTCGCTCCGCCCTAACGTCTCAACACCGATAGAGTGGCCTTACTGCAGGTCGATGACCACACGGTTGTTCTGCGGCTCGCGCACGCCGTCGCCGGTTTGCACGGCTGGTTCAGACTCGCCGCGGCCCGACGCCGAGATCGATCCCGCGGGAACACCCTTGCCGACCAAGTTCGACTTGGCGGCGTCCGCGCGGCATTCCGACAGCTTCTGATTGCCGCCTGAGCCGCCTGCAGTGTCTGTATGACCGACGATGCGGACCGAAGCGCTGCCCGTTGACTTCGCAGACGATGCCGCCTCGCTCAACACCGCGTCCGCCTCGCCCGACAGGTTGCACTTACCGGCATCGAAATAAATGACGAAGTTGCGCACGGCGGGCGGTGGCGGCGGAGGCGCTTCCATCGGCGGCGCCGGTTCGACCGGCGTCGAATCCTCGATCAGATCATGCCGCCAGCCAATCGTGACCGCATGCTTCGTGATGTCGTCATACGAGTCGTTGTGCAGATCGCCAAACCCGTCAGCTTCCGTGAACTCGGCGTCGCCTGCGTTGAAATAGCGATAGTTCACGAACAGCGTATTCTGATTGTCGATCTCGTAGTTGAGGCCGGCAATCAGCTGCCAGGCAAACACCCACTCGACATCGCGGATCGGAACAGTGTGCCAACCACTCTCGTTGTCGTAGTGGATTTGATCCATGCCGATGCCGCCGCCAAGAGCCAACGACCAGCGATCACTCAGGCGCCAGTCGTAGACAAGGTTGCCCATCACCGCGAACTCTTCGAAGACGCCGCCGCCCCCAAAGTCGGCGCCTTGAACGTTGAAGCTGTCGAGATCGTTCGAGCGGTAAGCAAGTTCGACTTCGGCGCGAAGATCGCCCCACGAATGGCCCATCGACAGCATACCGGCCCAGCCGGTGTCGAAACTTGCGCTGGTTGGCGCAAAGCCACCGAGGAATGTTGGATCGATCGTATCGTTGTCGACGTCGGAATCGTCTAGAAAATTCACACCTGCTTCTAAGCTGATATACCAGCCCTGGTAATTGGCTGCGCTTGCTGCGCCGGCCAACGCCAGAGAAGCAACCGCGCCGAGCAGAATGGTTTTTGATGTCATGGTGACCCCCCAAGTTCAAATTTGCGCATACACGCCTTGGCCATAATTCTGCGGCCGGGAAGATGTTCCGTCGAGTTGTGAGTTCATCCCAGCTGTTGCGCGAACAACGCAATTTCACCTGCAACCTGCAACCGCCTCGCGAGTTGTCCGCGCGCAATCTTGTCGCGCGCTATAGTTCCCGAGGGAACCGTTCGGAACCCGGTCCGTGTCAGGCGAGTGCCGCATCCAAGGCGCGTGCGTCGAACACTTCGGCCGGCACGGTCTCGGGTCCGATGATGGTCGCAAGTGCAAGACCCGTGATCATCGGATCGATCATGAATTTGCCCCGCAACCGTTCACGCCGCGCACGCCCCGCCGCGTCGAACTCGCAGTCCCGAACCGCCGGCAATCGCGCCGCCAGCCTGAGGCGCCGCAGCCGCTCGCGCCGCTCGTCGGCATAAGGTTGAAGCGCCGCGGGCGACCAATCCAAGCTCGCGTTCAAGATATCGGTCAAGACCCGCACATCGCGATGCGAGACCGAAAGCCCCTGCCCGATCGTCGGATCGTTGTGTCCCGCCGCATCGCCGATCGCGACAACACCGGGCCCGACAGGCAGGTCGATCCACGTGTCGTTGTTCGGATAGACAAAGCAGTGACTCGCCGGCTTCGCCTCCGAAATGGCTGCGCCGTTGTCCGGCAGGCAGTCCAGACGGAAACCTTCGACGAACCGTTGCGGTGCGTCTTCACCCATGAAGCGCGCCTTCTGATCCAACGCGACACCTTGATAGAGCCGCGCCTTGCCGTCGCCTTGCGGGAAGATGAAATAGTTCACGTCGCCCGCAACGCCGATCGACTGCAGATCGTCCGGCCACCCATGCGCGTTTTCGACCAGCATCCCCGAGAACCAATGATGCGGCGGATCGCTTTCGACCTTGAACCCCATCTGTTGCACCGTCTTGCCGTGCCGCCCGTCGGCGGCAACGACAAGCCGCGGCTTAATCTCATGCGCAACGCCGTGATGCTCGAACGTCACCGTCGGCCGCACACCCGGCGTCACATGCGTCTTGCGCACGCCGCGCACGAAGCGCGCGCCCGCGGCGACGGCGGCGTCATCCAGAATTCCACACAAGCGCGGGTGCCCGATCGTCAACGGCCCAAGGCCGCCTGGAACAAGCGCCTCGAACGCCATCGCCTTCGCCTCCGCTTCGGCGCGGTCGATATCGTCGTCATAGCTGATATGACGCTTCAAGTGATGCGCGCCATGCGAACGATAGAGGTCGTAAAGCCCAAGGCGCTGCGCCTCGACGACGCCCCATGGCGCCAACCACTCGCCGCGCACCACGTCCCGATGCTGCTCGGTGATCTCAAGCATCAGCACCGAATGCCCGGCGCGGGCCATGACGGTCGAAAACGCACCGCCGGCGATCCCGCCCCCGATGACCACGATGTCGGGCGTCTCGATGCTGCTCATGGCGGCTCTCCTCGGGCGTCAAATTGCCGTGGCGATCCTACCTCAAGACGAACAGCCTGCGCGACGAGCCCCGCGACTTTCGGGGCAAAAAAAGCGGCGGCCCGTGAGGGCCGCCGCACATCAACGCTATTTAGCGGCGCTCTAGCTAATGAACACCCAGGCGCCGTTCGGCTGACGGCACGCCTGCCCGCGCACCTGACGGCGGTTCGGATAGAACGTGACGTTCTGGTAGTTGGCGCACGCGAAGCCGTCCTGATCGTAGTAGTAGCTGCGCACGCGGAATTCGCCGCGCCGGCCGTTACGCGGATTGCTCCAGCGATAGACCGTGCCGGCCCGCCCGCTGTTCAGCGCGCTGTAATACGACCTGTACGCATAACCGCGATCCTCGCAGTCCATGTCGCGCGTCAGCGTCGCGCCCAGCGCACTGCCGATGATCACCCCGGCGAAGGTCGACCCGCCGTCGTTGTTGCCAATCGCTCGGCCCAGCAACCCACCGATGATGCCGCCGGCGATAACGCCGGCCGGATCGGGCCGGTCACGGCATTCGCTGTAATACACGTCGTCATTGTAGGTGTACGAACGCGAATAACGGCGGCGCCAATTGTTCTCGCGGTCGTCGCGGAAGCGCGTTTCGCGAATTTGGCCATTGCGCTGCGAGACCAGAAAACAATTCCCGTCCGGCTGACAAATCCACTGATAACCGCGCGGTGGCTGACGCAGATTATTGCGACGCCAATCGGTCACGACGTACCGCTTGTCGCGATACTGCGCCGGTACGCGCTCACCTTTCGACCACCGGCGGCCGTCGCGATTGAACCCCGGACGCTCGGACGTTGCAGCGGGAGGCGGCGCTGCAGCCGGACGATCCGCATCCGGCCCGCCTGGCACGCGCGGCGCAGGTTGCCCCGGTTGGTCGCCGCCGCGATCGCCACGATCACCGCGTTCGCCGTCGGGTCGCTGACCTGGCTCCTGACCGGCAGGACACGCGGGTTGACCGGGTTGTCCGCAAGACGGCTGCGGACCGGGCGCACCTTGCCCGCCGGGCTGCGCAATCGCCGCCGTGCCGCTCATCAGCGACAAAGCAATAACCAAAGCTGTGACGTGTTTCATCCGTCGTTCGCCTTTTTTGTTGGAGGAACTCACAGCGCTAAACGCGCTCGCGTTCGTTTGGTGCCACGGCGAACAGGCACTGCGTCGAATTGGCCGGCGGAATCAGCCGCGCGTTACACTTCGCGACAAACGCAATGAAAGAGCGCCTCGTTCTCACGACGAAGAACGAGGCGCTGAACTGCTTAAGGTGTCCCCGGCGGGGTCGTGGGAGCGGGTGTCGCCGGTGCCGGCGGCGTCGTTCCTTCAGGCGAACTCGGCGGCGTCACACCGTCGGCCGGTGCGGGCGCAACATCAGACGCTGGTGCGGGAGCAGGCGCCGGCGGCGGCGCTGCCGGCAAGTCGCTCGAGAACATGTCCGTCAGCACGTACCACTTGCCGTCGCGCTTGGTCCAAGTGACGACCGACTTGCCTGTGTCGTTGACGGCAGCCGCGCCCTCACCCATTGAAAACTTGTAGGTCGCGATATCGACGGCCAGATCGCCGCTCTTCGCGAACACAATTTTCTCGGACTCGAAGGTCAGCGCGACACCGGGCAGTGCGAACATATCGCTCCACCCCTTTTGGATCGCCTCGCGGCCCACAGCCTTCGGCGCATTCGGCGGCAGGAATTGTCCGTCCTCGGCATAGTTCTGCGCGATGCCGGCCGCATCCTTGGCGACAATCTTATCCTGCCAGGCCTTGTTGATTTCGCGGATAGCCGCGTCGTCGGCTCCGTGATCGCCGGGCCCGCAGGCCGCAAGCAACACCACGCACGCGGCAACGACCGCGGCAAAAGGAACGGGAAGACGTTTCATCTCTTGTGATCCTTGTCTCTGTCGCGCTTGTGCGCGCGATACCGGAACTTAATCCCCCAAGCCCCACATCAGGGAAGAGCAGCAACGCACATGTCCCCTGCGACCGAATAGCCGTCAGTCCTCCAGTGCCGCCCGCTCCCGCTCCACCCGCTTGCTCAGCCGCTCGCGGCGCCGTCCCGTCTCGGCATCGTACGCCTCCAGTTCGCTTTGCACCGCACGCAGCCGCTTCTCGATCGCCGCCCGGCCTTTAGGCGCCTCATGCTCGAACGCCCGCAACTCACGTTCCGCCGCCTCAAGCTTGGAGCGGTCGACGGCCGGTTTGGCCGGCGGCTTCGGCGGCGCAACATCCGCGCGGCGATGGCCCGGAAAGGCAACAATGTTCGAGGGCTTGGCGGCGGCAGGCGCGGGTTTCGCCTTCCGCTGCAGCGCGCCGCCCTCCAACGGCAGAGTTGCCTGCCCTGGCGCGGCAACGGCTATGCCGGGCGTGCGCATCGCCAACTTCACATGCGTGGGGTCGTCGCTCACCCGCGCCGCCCCTTCGGCGAACAGGTTCCGGCGAACGTCCCACGCCTTCAGAGCCGCTTTCTGACTATCAGCGGCCACCAGCCAATCCCGCACGCCGATTCGCGTGATGTAGACTTTCGTACGCGAAGTGATTCGCTTGTCCGCCATGGGTCCGCCGCGTTGCTGCCGGCCCCAAGGCTCACCCAGTTGAAGGTCGACCGCAATGCCAGTTCTCGCTCGTACCCGCCGCATCCATGTGCCTCAGGACAGTTACGAGCCCCTACGCCCCATCAAGGGCCGCCCGGTCGACCCCCCACACACCCGCCGCTTTACCGCGCGCCTCAGCGACGGCACCGCGTGCGTCGAAGCGGTCGATGCCCCCGACTTTCTTCAGGCCGCATTGACCTATGCCGAAACCTGCGCGGCGCATGATGGCGACGCGGTGAGCATCGCCGTCACCGACGCCGAGACCGGCGAGACGCACTGCTTCACCTTGGCCCTCGCCTAAGGCAACGCACCTCCGTCAACCTATCCGCGCGCCTTGTATGGTTTCTGTCCCTAACCATGACGGGGAAGTGACTGCGCCTGAGTTGAGCACCAAACAACTTCCGCTTGCCTTCCGGGAGCCTCCGGACAAGCATCCGCGTTCCATTCCTGCAACTGGTGCTCATCTCCATGGCTGCTCGTCCCTCTTGGCAGGGCCACCTGAAACTGTCGCTCGTGACCTGTCCCGTGGCGCTCTACAACGCCGTCAGTCCGCGCGGCGATGTGCACTTCAACATGATCAATCCGGCCACGGGCAACCGCATCCGCATGATCACGGTCGACGCCGGCACGGAAGAACCGGTCGAGCGCAAGTCGCTGGTCAAAGGCTATGAGATCGCAAAAGGCGAATACGTCATCGTCACGCAGGACGAAATCGACGCGGTAAAACTCGAAAGCACCAAGACGATCGACATCGAAACCTTCGTGCCGTCGGACGAAATCGACCGCCTCTATTGGGACAACCCGTACTACCTGGTGCCCGACGGCAAGATGGCGGCCGAGCCTTTTGTCGTCATCCGCGAGGCGATGGAGCGTTCAGGCCAGATCGCGCTGGGCCGCGTCGTCATGTCCTCGCGCGAACGCCTGATCGCAATCGAGCCGCGCGACAAAGGCCTCGTCGCCACCATCCTGCGCTCGCGCGATGAAGTGCGCACCGCCAAGGACTTCTTCTCCGACATCCCCGACGCCCGGCCCGACCCCGAGATGATCGCGATCGCTGAAAAGATCATCAGCCAAAAAGAAGCGGACTTCGACCCCAGCGAATTCACGGACCGCTACGAAGATGCTCTGCGCGAACTGATTGAGCGCAAGCAGAAAGGCCACAAGATCTCCCGCACGGAAGAGCCCAAGGACACCAACGTCATCAACCTGATGGACGCATTAAAGGCCAGCTTGAAGGGCGGCGGCGCGGCCAAAGCCAAAAAGCCGGCGAAGCCGACCAAAGCTGCAGCGCCCAAGAAGCGCGCAAAGCGGTGAGATAGAGGGCGCCGCGAATGCACGCCCGCGAAGCCAAGAAGAAACTCGGCGCCTATCACGCCAAGCGCGACTTCGCGAAAACGAAAGAACCCTCGGGCGAACTGCCGATCGCCCCGTCAAAACGCCCGCGCTTCGTCATTCAAAAACACGCCGCGACGCGCCTTCACTACGACTTCCGCCTCGAACTCGACGGCGTGTTCAAATCATGGGCCGTAACCCGCGGCCCTTCGCTCGATCCCGCCGACAAGCGCCTCGCCGTCGAAGTCGAAGATCATCCGCTCGACTACGGCGACTTCGAAGGCACGATCCCCAAGGGTCAATACGGCGGCGGCACAGTCATGCTGTGGGATCGCGGCTTCTGGGACATCGAAGGCAACCTCACGCCGCAAGAGGCACTGCGCAAGGGCGACTTCAAGTTCACGCTTTCCGGCGAAAAACTGCACGGGTCATGGGCCCTGGTCCGCATGAAGCGCCGCGAAAACGAACGCCACGACAACTGGCTTCTCATCAAGCACCGCGACAACTATGCCGTGAATGGTCACGGTGAGAAGATCTTGGACAAAGACGCCTCCGTCGCCTCTGCCCGCACGATGGATGAGATCACGGCGGGCAAGGGCCGCGCCCCGAAGCCCTTTATGCTCAAAGCGCGTACCACCCGCGACGCGATCTGGAATTCAGACCGCGCCAACCGGGAACACGGCGTCGATCGCCACGAACCGCACGCGCGCGCCAAGCCCGCAGTCGCCGCCGCTTCAAGACCGCTCGCCGAACTGCCTGAATTCATCCAGCCGCAATTCTGCAAAACCGTTACCTCGCCCCCGCGTTCGCCCGGTTGGGGCCACGAGATCAAACTCGACGGCTATCGCATCCAACTGCGCGTCGAAGACGGAGAGGCCACGCTGCGCACACGCAAGGGCCTCGACTGGACGGACAAGTTCAAGACGCTCGCGCGCGCCGGCGCCAAACTCGCCGACTGCATCATCGACGGCGAGATCTGCGCGGTCGACGCGGACGACAACCCCGATTTCTCGGCACTGCAAGCGGCCATCGCCAACAACAAGACCGACAAGCTTATCTACTTCGCCTTCGACCTTCTCGTCGACGGTACCGAAGACCTGCGCCCACAGCCCCTTGCCGCGCGCAAGGAGCGCCTTCGCAAACGCATCGCCAAAGCAGGCCCGCTGATCCGCTATGTCGAGCACATCGAAGACGACGGCAAGGCGGTGCTGGAAGCCGCGGGCCGGATGAACCTGGAAGGCATCGTCTCCAAGCGCCTCGACGCGGCGTACAAATCGCTCCGCACCGACAGCTGGCAAAAGACAAAGCTGCGCGGCGGCCAAGAAGTCGTCATCGGCGGCTGGACCGAAGAGGGCGCCCGCTTCCGGTCCCTTCTCGTAGGCGCCTACAGAGGCGGCCGCCTCCACTACGTCGGCCGCGTCGGCACCGGCTTCGACGTCAAGACGGCGCAAAGCCTGCACAAGCGCCTCTTGACGGTCGCGGCAGACGAAAGTCCGTTCACGGGAGCGACCGCGCCGAAGAAAACAAGTGAGATCCGCTGGGCCAAACCCGCGCTCGTCGCCGAGATCGAATTCGCCGGCTGGAGCGGCGACGGTCTCGTCCGCCAAGGCGCATACAAGGGCCTGCGCGAAGACAAGCCGCCCGTCGAAGTCGTCGTCGAAGACATACGTCCGGCAACCGCGCCCGAACCGCGCAAACTGCCCGACGTTATCGTCTCGCCCAGCGCAGGCAAGGATCCGCGCGTCATGAACGTCGCCATCTCGCATCCCGACAAACAACTCTGGCCTGCCGCCGGTGACGACAAGGCCGTGACCAAACTCGATCTTGCGAAGTATCACGAAGCGATCGGTGAACGCCTTCTCGACTACGTCAAAGGCCGCCCCTGTTCGATCATCCGCGCCCCCGACGGTATCGGTGCCCAGCAGTTCTTTCAGCGGCACGAAATGCGCGGCCAATCGAAGGCGATCACGCTGGTCAAAGTGCGCGGCGACAAGCAGCCTTACGTTCAGTTCGACACGATGGAAGCCATCCTGGCCGCCGCACAAATCTCGGCGATCGAATTCCACCCAACACACTGCGAACCCGGCGACCCCGAAGCGCCCGGCCGTCTGGTCTTCGACCTCGACCCCGCGCCCGACGTCCCTTTCACACGCGTCATCGAAGCCGCGCACGAGTTCAAAGAGCGTTTGGAGTCCATCGGCCTCGCCGCCTTCTGCAAGACGACCGGCGGCAAAGGCTTGCACGTCGTCACGCCCTTCGCGAAGGCGAAGACGAGGTTCACCTGGGATGAAGCGAAAGCCTTCGCGCTCGAACTCTGCCGGCAAATCGCCGCCGACTCGCCGGCGAAATACCTGACGACGATGGCGAAAAAGGACCGCGGCGGCCGCATCTTCCTGGATTATCTAC
>JAEUMM010000328.1 GCA_016792645.1 Alphaproteobacteria bacterium
GCGACGACGCCGATCACCTGGCCGTTGCCGGCAGCCGTCTGTTCGAGCGCGTCTTCCAATGTGCGTAGGTCCGAGGCGCGACCGACAAAGCGGCTCAAGCCCCGCGAGCGGGAGACGTCGAAGCGGCTGCGCGAGCTGCCCATGCCGTTGAGGCGATGCACGTGCATGGGGTTCGCCACGCCCTTGACGCGAAACTCGCCGAGGTCTTCGAGATCGAAGTAGCCGCGCGCGAGGGCCGCGGTATTGGCGCTGACGAAGCAGGTGTTTGGTTCGGCCAGGTTCTCCATGCGCTGCGCGAGGCCCACGGTGTGACCCTGCGCCGTGTAGTCCATGCGCAGATCGTCGCTAATCGTGCCGACCACGACCTCGCCGGAGTTGAGGCCCATGCGGGTTGAGAAGCTCAATCCCTGCGCGCGTTTGAGTTCGCTGGCGTAACGCGCGATCTCGTCACGCAGATGCAGCGCCGCGTAGCACGCGCGCTGGGCATGATCTTCATGTGCGATCGGCGCCCCGAAGAGGGCCATGATCCCGTCGCCCGTGAACTTGTCGACGAACCCTTCGAAGCGCTCGACGCCTTCGGTGAGAATGGCGAAGAACCTCGACATGACACGCGAGAACGCTTCGGGATCGAGGCTCTCCGCCAACTCCATCGAACCCTTCACGTCCGCAAACAGAACCGTCACCTGCTTGCGCTCGCCCTCGACCGCCGACTTCGACTGACGGATCTTGTCGGCAAGGTGCTTCGGCGTTTCGCGAGACGGGGGGACGGGTGGCGGTCCGCCGACCTTGGCGCCGCACTCCAAACAGAACTTGGCGCCGGTGGGCAGCTCGACGTTGCAGGCCTTGCAGCGCGCCGCCATCGCGGCACCGCATTCGCCGCAAAACTTCGCGCGATCGGGATTGTCGCTGCCGCACGAGATGCACTTCAAACTAGAGAACTCCCCCAAGTGCCGCGGCGCGACGTGGCTAGCATGTTACGCAGCGACACGGGTTAAGGCCAGGAGGTACCGTCCACGACACCCCCCAGGGGTCCGACCAAGTTGGCCCAAGATGATGACGTCCGAATTCCGCCAGCAACGCCGCCAAGGATCTTGCACACTCTGCGCTGTTCGAAGGAGAGAACGTATGAGCAGCGTGCGAGAGACGATTGTTATCGACCGGAACATTGCACACGTGTGGGCGGCTGTGCGCGCCTATGAGGCCTTGCACGTCAAACTTGCGCCGGGCCTCGTGACCAATACTGAACTCGTACCAGGGTCGAACCCGCCCGTCCGCCGCGTGACTTTCGCTGACGGTTTAGTCCTCGACGAGATGATCGTGACCGTCGATGATTCAATGAAACGGCTTGTCTGGTCCATTCAGAGTGACACGGTGCGGCATCACAATGGGGCGCTTGAACTCAATACACTGACCCCGAATCGCACCGAGGTCATTTGGACCGCAGACGTTCTCCCGGATGCGTTGGCCGAGCCTTTCGCGAGTATCATGAAGCAGGGTTTGGCCGTCATGCGATCAACGCTGGAAAGCAAATGAGTTGCCGCCGATCGGCGCCCGCTCGGCGATCGCCCAAAGCCAACCACGCGCCGCGTTGACATTGGTCGAACGGATTAGCGAACCGTCTCTTTCTCTTTGGGCGCCGAAACGCGGCGAGGTTTGCTCTCGGCCTTGGGCTTGGGCAGCAGCCGGAAGCGCGTTTGGCACCACGCGAAATCGACGCCGACATCCAGCAGCGCATCGGAACGCCCGCACGGGCAGGCGAACTCCATAACCTCGAAGACACGATAGGTCTCGCCGGCGACCAGGGGCACCGGCAGGCCATTCACATGATTCGGGGCGACATTGACGCAAAGCACCAGATCGCCACGACCGACGGCGTCGCTCATAACTTCCACCCATTGGACAGAGGAGCAGACTAAACCTCCGGGCCCAGCCGCGCCAAGCATCCCGTGGCGTTAACGCGCGTCCTTGCGTAGCATGACCTCGAACGCACACGCTTAGCCGAAAGCCAAGATGGCGGACGACGCCCAAACCCGCAAACTCGCCACCATCGTCGCCCTCGACGTCGCCGGTTACTCGGCGCGGACCGAGGCCGACGAGGCGCGCACGACGGCGGAGGTCGCGGCGCTGCGCAAAGTGATCGAGGGCATCGCCGCCCGCCACGGCGGGCGCGTCTTCAACACCGCCGGCGACGGCTTCATGCTCGAGTTCGGCTCGAGCCTTGCCGCGGTCGAAGCGGCGATCGAACTCGCCGAAACCTGCGAGCCCAAAGTGTGCGTCGGCGTCCATCTCGGCGACGTCGTGGTCCAGCCGAACGGCGACCTCTTGGGCCACGGCGTCAACGTCGCCGCGCGCCTGATGGCGAAGTCCGATCCCGGCGGCGCGCTCGTCTCGGCCGCCGTTCGCCAAACCATCCGCGGCCCAATCGCCGATCGCCTCGTCTCGCGCGGCCTCTTCCATCTCGACAAAATGAACGAGACGATCGAAGCCTTCGCGCTCGCCGACCCCGCGACGCAAGCCGCCGTCGCACCGCGCCGCGCATTGCCGAAGCTGCGCCAAGCGCATTGGCTGATGATCGCGGCAGTCGTTGTCGGCATCGCCGTCGTGCTCGCCGCGATGACGCTCACCTCACCCGTGCCCGAGGTGAAAGCCGCCGACAGATCCATCGCCATCCTGCCGTTCGAAAACCGCTCGCCCGCCCAAAACGATGCGGGTTATGGCGACTGGCTCTCCGAATTGATCAGCAGTCTGTTGGGCAAGTCGAGCGACCTTCGGGTC
>JAEUMM010000342.1 GCA_016792645.1 Alphaproteobacteria bacterium
CCGGCGAGGCCTGCGCCGACGATGAGGACGCCGCCCGAGTTGATGATGTTGTCGTTGGTCATCTTAGTGCACCGCGGGTTTCGGTTTGCCGACGGCGAGCATGGCTTCGACAGAGGCTCTCGCGCGCTTTGCGATTTCGGGATCGACCTTCACCTCGAACTGCATCGTCTGCAGCGACCGCAGGATTTTATCCAGCGTGATGCGTTTCATGTGCGGGCAGAGGTTGCACGGGCGCAAAAATTCGACGTCGCGGATTTGCGCCGAGATGTTGTCGGCCATCGAGCATTCGGTGAGAAGCACCACGCGCGGCGGTCGCTTTTGGATGACGTAGTCGGTCATCGCGGACGTCGAGCCGGCGAAATCGGCTTCGGCGACGACGTCGGCGGGGCACTCCGGGTGGGCGAGGACGATCGCGCCAGGGTGGTCAGCTTTGAAGCGGCGAATGTCGGCTGCGGTGAAGCGTTCGTGGACTTCGCAGCGGCCGTGCCAGGCGATGATCTTGATCTTCGTTTGGTTGGCGACGTTCTGCGCCAGGAATTTGTCGGGGATCATGATGACGGTGTCGACACCGCGTTCCTTGGCGATCGATTCTACGACCGCGACCGCGTTCGACGAGGTGCAGCAGATGTCGCTTTCCGCCTTCACGTCGGCCGACGTGTTCACGTAGGTGACGACGGGGAGGTTCGGGTATTTCTGTTTCAGCAGGCGCACGTCGGCACCGGTGATCGAGGCGGCGAGGGAACAGCCGGCTTCGAGGTCGGGGATCAGCACCGTCTTATCCGGGGACAGGATCTTCGACGTTTCGGCCATGAAGTGAACGCCTGCCTGGACGATGACCTTCGCATCCGTCTTCGCCGCTTCGCGCGCCAGCTGCAGGCTGTCGCCCACGAAGTCGGCGACGCAGTGGAAGATTTCGGGCGTTTGATAATTGTGCGCGAGGATGACGGCGCCGCGTTCCTTCTTCAGGCGGTTGATCTCGGCGATCAGCGGCGCGAAGTGGGGCCACTCGATCTCGGGGATGACGTTCGAGACCTTCGCGTATAGCTCACGCGTCGCGGCGGCGACTTCGGGCGTGTAGGCCAACTTGGCGGGGTGCGAGGGGGCTGACATCGCATCCTCATTATGCTCAATCTGAGCATATATATGGTATCAAAAAACGGCGGTTCCAGATGCCGCCTTGGAATAAATGCTAGGGTTGAGCATAAGGTAGAGTCAAGCGCGCAATCGTTAAGCGTCCTTGCGCCGCGGCTCACGGGCGTGTCATTCGACGCCGTCACAGAAAATCCGCATCGATGGGCGATCCTCGTTAGCGTCTCACCATTTTTCTTGTCCTCCCTTTTACAAGCAAACCGTCACGATGAAGATTGTTCTCCTCGGCTTGCGCCTCGGTCTTTGGGCGGCGCTCGGCTTCGTGTCGGCAGTGCTCATCGGCGTCGCCGCGGGGTCGCTCCATTGGTCGTTCGATCTCGCGGCGCAGTTTCTGTTGCCGGCGATCATTGTCGCTGGCGGCGTGACGCTGGTCGCCGCGGTGTGCCGTTGGCCAGTGACGGCGGGGGCGGGGCTCGCCGGTGTCGTGGCCGCGTACCTGACCGCGATGCCGTTCACGTCGACGCCAGCGCCGGTGGCCGCGGAAGCGCAGCGGTTCAAAGTTCTGCTGTTCAACGTCTGGTTTCGCAACGGGCGGCTTGCCGACGTGCGGCGCATGGTCGAAGAACAGAATCCGGACATCGTTGTCTTCGTCGAAACGACGCGCCGTATCCGCGACGAGTTGCAACCGCTTGAGGCGCGCTATCCGTACCGGTTCGATTGCATCGGCATGGGGCGTTGCGACATCACCATCTTTGCGCGTTCGCGGCTGACCTCGCCCGCGGTCAAGAGCACCGCCGATCCAGAGCGTTCGCCCCTGGTGCAGATCGATACCGAGATCGCGGGGTGCAAGCTTAAGCTGTTCGCCACGCACATGACGCGGCCGTTTCCCAACCGGCCCTGGTGGGCGCAGCGTGCGCAAGCGGAAGAGATCGCGGCGGATGTCGGGGCTTGGCCGGGCGCGAAGCTGGTGCTCGGCGATTTCAATGCGGCGCCGTGGGGTTATGTGATGCGCACGATCGCCGAGCGCGGCAACGTCAGCGTGCTCACCGGCGGCGGCGGGACGTGGCCATCGGCCTTGCCGCCGCAACTGCGCATTCCAATCGACAATCTGCTCGTTGGACCGGGCTTAAGTTTCGTCTCGCGCCAGGTGATGCCGAAGATCGGGTCGGACCATCTGCCGGTCGTCGCCGAAATCGCGGTGACCGATCCGGGGCAGTGCGGCTAGAGCCGCGCGGCGCGCCGCAGCGGGACTTTCACGCCGGGGGCGGGGCGTTCGCGTAGGACTTCGCGGCGGAAGCGGAATTCCTCCGCGGGGCGGCCGCCGGCTTTTGTCGTGCGCTTGCCGGTGCGTTCGACGAGGCCGCTGGTTTCGACCAGGCGACGGAAGTTCTGCTTGTGCAGGCGAATACCGGAGATTGCCTCGACGGTGCGCTGGAGGTCGAGGAGCGTGAACGTCGCGTCCATCACTTCGAATACGATCGGGCGGTATTTTAGCTTACCGCGCAGGCGGCCCATGCCGGTTGCCAGAATGCGGCGGTGGTCGAACAGCATCGCCTCGCCGAAGCGCGTTTGGTCTTCGGCAGATGGCGCCGATGAGGGCAGGGCGCGGCCGTCGCGGCGCGCCTCCAGCACGACGCCGGCTTCGTAGAGAATTTCGTAGCGCTCCAGCACCTTCTCTTCGTCCCAGTGCAGGCCGTCGAAACCGAAGCACAGGCGGGCGCGTTCGTTGCGCGTCTGGGTATCGGCGAGCTTCGCCCAGGCGTCGAGGCGCGGACGTATCATCGCGTCGATAATGGCCGGGCGTTCCTTGCGCCAATCTTCCCAGGGGAAGAAGTCATAGATGTTGCGCCAGCGCCCGGCACTGTCGGCGCCTTCGCGGGTGAGCGCCAGGTAGCCAACCGAGACGACGCGCGGGCCTTCGCCGGGTTCGAGTTCGTGGCGGCCGCGATCCCCGAAAGTGTAGAGCTGCTCGACGTAGCCGAGCGACACCTGCGTTTGTTCCTTCACCAGATTGCGCAGGCCGATCTCGAGCGTGCGGTGGTGTTCCGGTTCGAACGGGCCGAAGGCGAGGCCGTCAGAGGCATGCGCTTTCGACACCGGATCGCGGCGAACGACGAGGACGCGCGGCATGTCGTCCGCAACAGTCACGATGCACGCGTTCAAGCCGATGATGACCGCATTGGCGGCTTCGGCTTCGTTGCGGGTGACGCGGCTTTGGCTCATTCCAAGGTGAGCGCGAAGAGGCGGCCCTCGAACACGACCTCGCCCGGTCCCATGGCGTCTACAGCGTCGACCATACGGCCGTCACGGTCCAGTAGCGCGTCGGCCAATGCCACGATGCGCGGGTTGGGTTGCGCGTGCGGCGCGGCCTTGCGCAAGCGCTGCGCGATCGCTTGCTCGTTTCCGGGCTTCGTCATCATGCAGGCGACAGTGAACGCGGAGGCCGTCGAGCGGCTGATGCCCGCCCAGCAATGGATCAGCAGCGGTTGCCTGCGATCCCAGTCGCGCGTGAAGGCGATGAGTTCGCGCACGTGCATTTCGTCGGGCGCCGTGTATTCGGGGCGGGCGGTCGCAATGTCATGCATGCCGAGGCGCAGATGCCGGTGGCCGGGGAAGTCGCCCGGCGTCGGCATGTCGTCGGCCGGATCGAGAAGCGTGATGAGGTGCGACGGGCGCAGCTGCAGAACGCTTTCCGGCACCTTGCTTTTCGGGCAGACGTAGATCGCGGGCATCAGTGGTTCTGCGTGCTGGGCAGCAGCGTCTTGAAGCGTTCGACAAATTCGCGCTGCGCATCGGCTGCCGGCAGGGGTTTCAACTTCATCGGCGGGACGCCGCGCGGCGAGCCGAAGAACGACAGCGCCTCGTCCGTCGCAAAGCCCGCGAGCTGGGTCGCTTCGAAGAAGGCCGATACCTTATCGGCGCGCTTGATCAACGCTGTCGTCTCTTCGGGCAGGATGGCGGGCAGACCGAAGCGGAGGTGGATCGCGGCGAGCAGTTTGTTCTCGAGCGATTTGTAGTCGAGCCCTACGGCCGCTTTGAACGGGCTGATCAGATCGCCGACCACGTATTCGGGCGCGTCGTGGAGTAACGCGGCGAGGCGCCAGCGATGCGCGACGCCCGGCTTCAGCTGTGCGACGCAGTCTTCGACCAGCATGCAGTGCTGCGCGACGGAGAAGGCGTGGTCGCCGTAGGTTTGGCCGTTCCAGCGCGCGACGCGGGCGAGGCCGTGAGCGATGTCTTCGATCTCGACATCGAAGGGGGAAGGGTCCAAAAGGTCGAGTCGGCGGCCGGACAGCATCCGCTGCCAAGCCCGCGGTTTCATCGCTTTTTGCAGTTTCGCCATGGACCAGGGGTGCTTTCGTTCGCGTTCAATTGTTGAGCTTAATTGGTTGATTCAAGTCAAGGAGAGCGTAGCCTGATTTGGCTAGTTTTCTTGCCATCGACCAGGAGGGTCCAATGTCCTATCGCAAGATTCTAGTTCCGTTGACGGGCGGCGAGCGCGATCCGCATGTCCTCAATGCCGCGTTTGAAGTGGCCAAGGCTTTCGGAAGCCATGTATCGGGCGTCTATGTGCGCCCCGATCCCAGCGAAGTTCTGCCATATCTGGGCGAGGGAATTTCGGCCGGCGTGATTCAGGAAATCATGGATGCCTCGCGAGAAGCTTCAAACCGGGCGGCGGCGGTCGCGCGCGGTACGCTTGATCGTCTGGCCAAGGCGGCCGGCGCTCCCGTGCATCAACCGGCGCAGGCCGGTATCGGTGCGTCCTTTCATGTACGCGAGGGTTTGTCAGAGGAAGTTTTGGTCGAGGAGGCGCGGCTTTCCGACCTTGTCGTCTTCGATACGCCGGCTGACGCGACGGAGACGGTTCTGCGCGCGGCGATGGAATCGGTGTTGATCAACGGGCGCAAGCCCCTGCTGCTGGTGCCGCACCGCCCGGCGCCGATCGTGGGGGCCAAGGTCGCCATCGGTTGGGACGGGGGTGCCGCGGCGGCGCACGCCATTTCGGCGGCGATACCTTTGCTCGCGCGCGCCGAGGCGATCGAGATTCTGAACGTCACATCGGGACCGATCGACACGGTTCAGTTGGACCGGTTGCGCGATTACCTGCGCTTGCATGGGTTGGCGGCGGTCGAGCACGGCATCAATCCGGGCGGTCAAAGCACAGCGATCGCGCTGACCGAGGCGGCGCAGCGTACCGGAGCGCGGTTGCTTGTCATCGGCGGTTACGGGCATAGCCGTCTGCGCGAGTTGGTGCTGGGCGGCGTGACACGGCACGTGTTCGCCAACGTCACCATGCCGATTTTGATGGCGCACTAATCCACGGGAGGGTTCTTCATGCCGCTTTTTCATGTGCGCCTTGAGCTTGCGCGCTCCAAGGAATTTCCGAACGGCAACGCGCACCACGGTTATGAATTCGTGGCGCCGCTCGACGCGGCCGGTCATTTGAGCAGCGACGAGTGGAAGAAGAGCAAGGCGAAGTGCATCGTCCGCCGCTTTGCGTCCGGTAGTCCGGACGAGCGCGGCCTGCTCGTCGATGTGGGGCGGGGCTGGCATTTCGACTATGATGCCGCCGGCGGCGACGACGACGAGCCGCTGTTCAAGCTCGACAGGCATCAAATCAAACAGGGCGAGTATCTATCGATTACCGAGCACGACGGCGTGATGCGAACGTTCCGCGTGGTGCGCGTGGAGCCGGTCTGAGGTTAGCGCTTTCGCTTGAGGCCGTCGGGGCACGAAGGTGTGCTTCATGCCCCGACGCCGTTGTCAGGCGGCCTGCGCGACGGGCGCGTGGCGTCCGTATTTGTTCGTCAAGCGCTCGCGGGCCGCGGGATCCATGTTGATCTTGTCGAGGTCGCCGCCGGCCCACGCGATCACTTTCGGATCCATCACCTTGAACCAGAGCGACGGGATCGCGGCGAGGGCGTAGCAGCCCGGATAGCCCGACGGCAGGCGCGGCAAGTCGGGGAAGTCGCGCAGCGCCTGATAGGGGCGTAGCGCGTTCGCGTGGTGGTCCGAGTGACGCTGCAGGTGGAACAGGAGCAAGTTTGAGACGATATGGTTCGTGTTCCACGAGTGGCGCGGCTGCACGGCTTCATAACGGCCGTTCGGCAGCTTGCGGCGCAATAGGCCATAGTGCTCGACGTAGTTGGCTTGCGTCAGGCCATACCAGCCGACGAGGTGATGCAGAACGAGGAACGGCAGCATGTGCCAGCCGAAGAGCGCGACGCATGCGACTGCGAGCGCGAGCGTGATCGCATAGCCCTGCAGTACTTCGTTCTCCATCGACCAGAAGCTCTTGCCCTTCTTCGACAGGCGCAGGCGTTCGTGCTCGATGCCGCGCTTGAAGGTGCCGGGCAGCTCGCGGCGGGCGAATTTGTAGATCGACTCGCCCATGCGCGAACTCGCGGGATCCTCCGGGGTCGACACCCATACGTGGTGACCGCGGTTGTGCTCGATGCAGAAGTGGGCATAGCCGATGAGCGCGTTGACGAGCTTCGCAGACAAGCGATCAGTCGCGTTCGTCTTGTGGCCGAGTTCGTGCCCGATGGTCAGCACGTCACCATGCACCGAGCCCACGCCCCAGGCGAACACTGCGATCGCCCACCACGGCAGTTCTTGCGTGCCGACGAACCACGCCGCGACGGCGAAGCTGAGGTAGAACACCGGCACCGCCGCGTGCAGCAGGATGCGATAGAACGGGTCGGCGGCCATCTGCTCGACGACCTCCTCCGGGGGATTGTTCGTGTCCTCGCCGACCGCGAGGTCGAAGAGCGGGATGAACGCATACATGTAGACGAGCGGGAAGAAGACGGCGAAGGCGCTGCCCGTCCAGAAATAGAGCGCGACCGTCGCCGGCGTGACGAGGGCGAGCAGGAACGAGAAGAACCAGAGGTATCTCTTGCGGTCGGTGTAGGTGACGGTGCGGCCGTCGGCCGATTGTGCGGTGTAGGTCATGTGGGCCTCCCTCGAAGCTTGACGTCTCTTGCGGCCAAGATTGGCGGAGCCGGCCTTTCGGCACGAGTATCGCGCACGCCAAAGATGTGGCATTTTGCGCCACATGAAGCGGAAGGATTCGTCGCACGAGGCCGCGAAGTCCGTGCCGGCGCCGGCCGGCTATGTTCGGCTGTTGCTTCGGCAGTTCGCGACGACGCCCGCGTTGCGGGCGTCGCTGCTTGAAGGCGTCGACGTCGACGAGGAGACGCTGAACCGGCCGGGCGCTGAGGCTACGCTCCATTCAATCTTCGTGCTCAGCACCAATTTGCAGCGCCACATCGGTGAAGATTGGCCGCTGAAGGCGCTCAGCGTTTGGGGCACGGCGACGCAAGGTGCGCTTGACGTCGCGGTGCGCAGCGCGGCGACCGTCGGCGAGGGCATGGAGATCCTCGCGCGCTATGGGCACGTGCGCGGGCCCTATCTCGATCTTCGGTTGGTGCGCGACAAGCGGAACACGACGCTGATGCTTTCGTCGCTGTCGCCGATCGGCGAAGCGGTGATCCGGGCCATGAACACGACCGCCGTCTTGAGCGCGCGATCCATGCTGGAGCCTGTGCTCGAGGACGCGAAGGATCGCGTCGTGTATCGCTTTCCTGGCCGAGCGCCGCAGCATGCGGATCGATTGCGCGCCGTGCTGGGCGGTACGGTCGTTTTCGAGCAGCGCCAGCATGCCATCGTCGTACCGAGCGATGTTTGCGCGCGCGCGTCGCCCTATTCGGATACGACGTTGTTGGCGAGCGCGCTTGCCGAACTTGAAGCGGGCGCGCGGCGCATCAAGGACGAAGACACGCTGCCCTTGCGCATTCAGCAGATAATCAAGCGGCGGCGGACGGGGCGGCTTTCCGAAGAAGAGGCGGCGCGGGAGCTTGGGCTATCGCGGCGAACGCTGGTGCGGCGGCTTGCCGATTGCGGCACCTCCTATCGTGCGATGCTGGACGCGAATCTGCGCGAGCGGGCGCGGGCGATGCTGGACGAAGGCAAGCGCACACGGGCCGAGATGGCCGAGGCATTGGGCTTCGACGATCCCACGAGTTTCAGCCGCGCGTGCCGGCGGTGGTTCAAGATGGAGCGGGAAGGCCCATAGATGTTCGCCGCCGTCGTGGCTGCTGCTGCGTGGGTTTTCTAGGGCTTCGCCGGCATGCAGGCGGTCGTGCCGTACGCGTCGCGATAGGGCTTTTCAAAGCAAGCCTCCAAACCTTGAAGCACTCTTGCGTTCATCGCGTTGCCGACGCCCGGCGCCGACGACAGTTTCTGCGATGCCGTTCGAAGAAGGTTGCGATCCTTGGTCAGGAACGCCCACGTTCCGATCACGTAGGTGTTCCAATCCAGCGTATCGTCGGCGTTCACGGGTTGGCGGCGTGTCGCTGCCAGAATCCTCGCCGCCGTCTCTTCATCGCCGTTGAGTGCGAGGTATTGGCCCATGTGCCATGTCACGACGGTTCGTTGGTGCTGGTCCAACAGCGGGCCGAAGAGAAGATAGTGCTCGGAGGCGCGCGCTGCCTCGGCGTAGCAT
>JAEUMM010000353.1 GCA_016792645.1 Alphaproteobacteria bacterium
AGCCCGCACAAAACCCCGACGACATGCGCGGCGATATCCGCCCGCATCTCGCCGTTCGAATAGGCTTTGTAGACGGCGTCCAGTTGGTTCTGCGACGACATGCGCAAACGTTCCCACCCGCTAGTCCCAAGCCGCGCCCCCGCAGACTTGAGTTTCGCCTCAAGCTTCCCTGAAAGCGAACACCGAGACAATCCCGATAACGCCCGCCGCGACCCAGCTCATCATGACCGGTACGTGATACGCGCCCACGGTTAACTCGACCCCGTAATACGCGCGCAAGGCCAGCGCAATCGCAATCACGCCCAAAAAGATGGCGGCGACGGTACTGAACAATCTCGGCACTTCCGCCTGCGGCAACTGTTTTTTTTCTTCCATGACGTTTCCTCGACAAATTGTTCTGGCAGCGAAGACGCAATGTGGCCCGCGCAGAACCCAAAGGTCCGCACGCGCCGCCTGCGCAAGTTGTTGGTAAAAAAAACGGGCCTACGGGCCCCGCTCCAAGACAGAAGAATATATAGCGCAAAAGTCGAGATTTGGCACTCCCCCCTCTCCCTTCCAGTTCTGGAAGGGGGAGGGGCCGGGGGTGAGGGATAGCCCTCCACGCGCAGAAACCCGAAGAAGAACAGCAAGCGCCGCGCAAGCTCCAACACCCACTCTGCCGGTGGAGCGCCCTCCCTCACTCCCCTCCGGAACTGGAAGGGAGAGGGGAAAACCCTGTCGCTCCCACAACACAAAAAAAACCGCCGCGGAATCTCTCCCGCGGCGGTTCCATCACTCAAACGCAGCCCGCGTTAGTCGCGGCGGCACTCTCTGTTCGCGACTTCGCGGCCGTAGACGCGGCGGCAATCGCGGGCCGTCGACCACCAGTCGCGGCCGCCCTTCTTGCAGCAGACGCGGCGGTTGCCGTTGCCGTCGCCCCAGCCGCCGTCGTCGCGGCAGAAGCTGCGGTCGACGACGTTGCCGTCGGCGCGGCGGCATTCACGCCACGACGTCATCCAATCGCGGCGGCCCACTTTGCAGCAGACATTGGCGGTGTCGTCGCGGCATTCCTGACGATTGACGACGCGTCCACCTTCCTCGCCGCATTCGCGCCACGTGGTGAACCAGTCATACCGTCCGCGCTTGCAGCAGACGCGCGCGGTGTCGACGGGCCGGCTGCCGAGGCAATAGCGATCGGCGACCTGACGTCCGCCGTTGATGCGGCAGCCCGTGCGTCCGGTGAAGAATCTGTCCCGTCCAACTTGACAACATATGGTGGCTGCACTCGCCTCGGTCGTGCCCATCACCGGCGATGAAACCGGCATCATCAAAAAGAGCATCGAGACGAGAGACAGCGCCCCTACAAAGATTGCGTTTCGCATGTGGAAGTTCTCCCAATCGGTATCTTATGTCTGCGGAATTACACACTCGCTCCCGGTGCAAGCCATACCACGGCGTATCCGCGCTGCCGCAAGCGACAGCTATCACGCGCTTGTTGATAGCTGCGCCAAGGGAACGCCGCGCGGCTGAACGCCAAATGAACGCGATCTACAGCCAAGCTAGATGAACGATTGTGTCGCGAATTGTCGCGAAACGCGCCCTGGGGACACGGTGCATTTCCCCCGCACACCCTCTATACTTGCGTCGCCCCGGATGTGTGACGCACGTGATGGCAATGTGACGGCAGCGTGATGGCAAAAACCGCAGACCTCCGCCAATGTGACGGCGTGACGCTTGGGATTGAGTGCATTTTTCGATGAACGATGAAATCCGCGCCCTCGCCAAAACCCGATGGCGCGTCGCCATCGCCCTCTCGACCGTGGTCTTCGCGCTCTATTTCGGCTTCATCTTCGCCGTCGCCTTCGCCAAAGAAGCGATGGCCGCCGAACTCGCCCCGGGCCTCAGCCTCGGAATCCTGCTCGGCGCCCTGGTGATCGTCGGCGCCTGGGTCACCACCTGGATTTACACCACCTGGGCCAACACCCACTTCGACGCCAAACTCGCCGGCATAAAAGGGAAGGAGACATGAACACCTCCCTGGGTGAGCCGAACTTAACCGCCATCGCCTTCTTCTTCGTCTTTATCGCCATCACGCTGGCCATCACCTACTGGGCCGCCCGCAAGACGAAAACGACGGAAGAATTCTTCGCCGCCGGCCGCTCGATCTCCGGCCGCCAAAACGGATTCGCTCTCGCCGGCGACTACATGAGCGCCGCAAGTTTTTTGGGCATCGCGGGCCTCGTCTCGCTCTCAGGCTTCGACGGCCTCATCTACTCGACCGGCTGGCTCGTCGGCTGGCCGGTGGTTCTCTTTCTTATCGCCGAACCGCTGCGCAACCTCGGCAAATACACCTTCGCCGACGTCGTCAGTTTCCGCCTGCGCCAAACGCCGGTCCGCGTCGCGGCCGCCATCGGCACCCTCGCCGTCGTCGCCTTCTACCTGATCGCCCAAATGGTCGGCGCCGGAAACCTGATCAAACTGATGTTCGGCATCAGCTACGAACTCGCCGTCGTGATCGTGGGCCTCGTCATGCTCGCCTACGTCCTCTTCGGCGGCATGATCGCCACCACCTGGGTGCAAATCGTCAAAGCCGTCCTGCTCCTCGGCGGCGCCGCGTTGCTCTGCGTCCTCACGCTCGCCCAATTCGATTTCAACCCCGCCACGCTCTTCAACAAAGCCGCCGAAGAATACGGCCGCGAAGTCCTGGCCCCCGGCAAGCAAGTCGCAAACCCCTGGGACGCGATCTCGCTCGGCCTCGCGCTGATGTTCGGCACGGCGGGCTTGCCCCACATTCTCATGCGCTTCTACACCGTCCCCGACGCGAAGGCCGCGCGCCAATCCGTCTTCTGGGCGACGGGCCTCATCGGCGCCTTCTACCTGATGACGTTCATCCTAGGCTTCGGCGCGATGGTCCTCGTCGGCCGCGAAGCGATCCTCGCCGTCGACAAGGGCGGCAACATGGCGGCCCCCTTGCTCGCCGAAGTGTTGGGCGGCACAGGCCTCCTCGGCTTCATCGCAGCGGTGGCGTTCGCCACCATCCTCGCCGTCGTCGCGGGCCTGACGCTCTCGGGCGCCGCTGCGCTCAGCCACGACCTCTGGGTCTCCGTCCACCGCAAGGGTGACGCCCCGCGCGAGGAACAGCTCCTCGTCGCGCGCATCGCGACGGTCGTGCTCGGCATCGTGGCCATCCTGCTCGGCATCCTCTTCAAAGGCCAAAACGTCGCCTTCATGGTAGGCCTCGCCTTCGCCGTCGCGGCCTCCGGCAACTTCCCCGCACTCGTGCTCTCGATCTTCTGGAAGGGTTTCACCACGGCCGGCGCCGTCGCCTCCATCATCACCGGCACCGCCGCCAGCCTGATCTTAATCGCGGCCTCGCCGACCATCATGATCGACCTCGCCGGCTACGACAGCGCCTACTTCCCGCTCAAGAATCCGGCCGTGGTGACGATCCCGCTGGGCTTTGCGATCGGCATCCTCGTCAGCCTGCTCAAACCGGAAGCCGCTGCCCGCGAAGCCTATGAGGCCAAGGAGCGGCGCATGATTATGGGGACAGAATAATGCTCGAAGCGCTCATCTTCGCCGCCGCCGCAACCGCAGCCTTCGACGCCGAAGTCGTACCGAAAGCGCAATCCGCCATCGCCGCCGCCTGCGGCACGCGCCCCAACCTGCAAGTGCGCTGGAAGGCCTTCGGCGACGATGACACGGCCGCCGACGCCCTCATCAAGACAAACCTGACGTTCCTCACCGCGGCCTTCACCACGGTCTGCAAAGACGAGGCCGCAAAAGCCGCCATGGCCGCGCAAATCAAGAAGGTCGTCCTAACGCAAGCCTACGGCGCCGCCGACCCGATGATCTACATCTCCGAAGGCACGCTAAACATTGAGTATCTCTGGGTGAAAGGCGAACCCGCGCCTGACGCAAACGTCGTCGCCGCCGAGATCAAATCGCGTCTCTCAGGAGAGGAGATGGAGGCTCCGTGAGGGACATTGCACCTTGAAGTTGGTGTAACCCAACGGCCGCAGTTGTAGAGTGACCGAAGTAGCGGGGACACGGTCACTGCCGGAAGTAACGACGACCGATCGCACTACAAGCTCTTGCGCAAAGTTAACTCAGAAGTGCAAGCCGGTCTCAGCCAAACCGAATTTCACCATTCAACCAGAGATAGATTGAAGTGCGCACCCAAGCGCGCGTTTGATTTACCCCGGGGAAGACGTTTGTCACGCGCCGCTTGCCGCCGCTGGGGAGTGGCTCAGGCGGGCCGCGCGACAAACGGGGGGGAACTGAATGGGCGCGTGCGCAACGTGCGGCCATGGGGGGCCGCGTGCGAACTCTAAGATTAGGCCGTTCGCCGGCCTGCTGATCGCCGTCGCGCTGTTTGCGCAGGTTCTGCCTGCGTATGCTCAGCCGTCCAGCGTTCAGCCCGGCGTCGTCGAACGCGAGCGAACCGACGCACCCAAGCCGCGCCCGGCGACCGACGTCTCCATTCCGTCAATGCAATCGCCGAGCGCCTGGCAGGACGCGCAATCGACGAAGTTCGTCCTGAATCGCGTCGAAATCGAAGGCAACAGCGTACTCACCGACGACGCCCTCATGAGCCCGTTCAACGAACTCCTGGGTAAGGAAGTCACCGTCGGCCAAGTCTTCGCCGCAACCGAGGCGATCACGCGAATCTACGACGCGGCGGGCTACGCCCTATCGCTCGCCTATGTGCCGGTGCAGGACGTGCAAAACGGCGTGCTTCTTGTCCGCGTCATCGAGGGCTTCATCGGCGAGGTGCGGATCAACGACACGAGGCCGGTGCGCAGTGCGCGTTGGGACGAATACATCGCGAAGCTGAAGGCCTCACGGCCGCTGAAGTCTGTCGACCTCGAGCGCTATCTGCTGCTGATCAGCGACCTTGCCGGGGTGAAGGCCACGAACGTTTTTGAGCGTATGGCCGAGGGCGAACCCGGCGCCATGCGCCTCGTCATGACGATCGAACGCAAGTACGTCGACGCCCAATTCGGCGTCAACAACCGCGGCTCGAAGGCCATCGGCCCGTTCCGCGAGTCGGTGAACTTGGATTTCAACGGCGTTTTCGGCGTCGAGGAACGCCTAAGCCTGTTTGGCGTCACCGCACTCGCAGACGACGAACTGGCCTATTTCGGCGGCCGGCTGGACATCCCCCTCGGCAGCGAAGGCACGGTCATGTCTTTCGAGGCGGCGCGATCGGAGACGCAGCCCGGGACGGCGGCGCTGGCGGCGCTCGCATACCAAGCCGACGGCTGGACCGGATCGGCGGCAATCACACATCCCTTCATCCGCTCGCTGCGTCAGAATCTCTACGGTTCGATCGGTTGGCTCCACAAGGATCTGAAGAGCGACATACTTGCGGTCAGCAATTCCCACGACCGGGTGACGGCCCTCGCGGTGACGGCCGACTACGACGCCCGCGCGCGTTGGGGCGGGACGTCGCGGGTGGTGGCGTCATTGTTCATCGGCCTGGACATGTTCGACGCGACCAAGGAAGGCGATCCGCTCAGCAGCCGCGCCGGCGCATCGGGCGAATTCGCGCGACTTGAACTCTCCGCGTCGCATCTAATGTCGTTGTCGGAATATGTCTCGTTCTTCGGCGAGATCGCGGGCCAAGTCGCGGACGGTCCGCTGCTGGTCTCGGAGCAATGCGGTTACGGCGGCGGCTATATCGGCCGCGCGTTCGATCCGTTCGAGGTGACGGGCGATCACTGCGTCAAAGGACGCGCCGAGTTCCGCTATGACGTGCCGCTCGAGTCGTCGCTCGTAACGTCGGTATTGAGCGGCGTGCAGCTCTACGCGCTCGGCGATTTCGGCGTGATGTTCAAGGCGGGTGATTTGCTGCCGTTGGAAGATCGGGTGGAGACGGCGGAGTCGCTCGGCCTCGGCCTCAGGTTCAAGGCCCGCAAGTTCTTGTCGGGCTACGTCGAGGCGGTGCAACCGCTCGATCGCGGCGTCGCGCTCGAGAATGGGTCGCGTGACCCAAGGATTTTCTTCGGATTGTCGGCCGACTACTAGGCCGAAGGGTTCCGCGCGTCGGGGGGCGCGCGGTTGGGGGATGAAAATGACAGGCGCAGTAGAAAGCCAACGCTCGGCGTTGGCCCGGCGGGGAAGACGTCTATCGCTGAGGGCGGTGCTGTTCGCCGGCGTCAGCACGGTGGCGCTGACATCGGCTGCATTCGCGAACCCGCAAGGTGGCGAGGTCGTGGCCGGCTCGGCCACCGTCACCACGCCCACATCCACGACGACGCAGATCAATCAGCAGTCCGACAAGGCGATCATCAACTGGAAGAGCTTCAACGTCGATGCGGGAGAGTCGACGGTCTTCGTACAGCCGAACGCCACATCCATCACGCTGAACCGCATCTTCGACTCCAACCCTTCAGTGATCGCGGGCCTGATCAGCGCGAACGGTCAAATCATCCTCATCAACCGCAACGGCATGATGTTTCAGGCCGGCTCGCGGGTCGACACAGCGGGGCTGATCGCTTCGACTGCCGATATCAGCAACGAAAACTTCCTCTCGAACAAATTTCAGTTCGACATCGCGGGCACCGTCGGCGCATCGATCACGAACGAAGGTGCCATCACCGCGCAACCCGGTGGCCTTGTTGCCATTGTAGCCCCGACGGTTGAGAACCGGGGCATCATCACCGCGAAGTTTGGACGCGTGGGTCTCGGCGCCGGCAGCACGTTCACACTGGATCTCCAGGGCGAGAACCTTGTCAGCTTCCCGATCAGCGAAGAACTCGCGCAACAGCTGACAGGTGGCGACTTCAAAGGCGCCGAAGGGAAATTCGTCGTTCTGTCGTCGGAGGCTGCGCGC
>JAEUMM010000380.1 GCA_016792645.1 Alphaproteobacteria bacterium
AGCCGCGCGGCGGCGCGTCTTGAGTTGGAACAGGCGAATGCGCGTTCCGATCTGTCCGTCGGCGTGGGCGTGCGGCGGTTCGAGGACGGCGGCGATCTCGCCGGCGTTTTGTCCGTGTCGGTGCCGCTTGCGATCTTCGACGACAACCAAGGCAATATCGATCGCGCGGCGGCCGAAAGCCGCGCGGCCGCACTGGACGTCGCCGACGCCAAGCAGCGCCACGCAATCGAGCTGGTCGGCTTGGAAGAGGAGGCCGCCAGGGCGCGCGCCGCCTTGGACACGCTGCGCGGGGAACTGTTGCCGCGGGCCAAGAGCGCGCTTGCAGCGGCGCGCCACGGGTTCGACGCGGGCGCCTTCGGGTACCAAGAGATCGCCGAAGCGCAGCGCATCCTCAACGAGCTGAACGCGCGCGAGATCGCCGCGTTGCGTCAGCTCCATCTCGCTCATGCCAATCTCGACCGCCTCGCGGGACGAACGGGTGAGCCGTCGCAAGAACAAGGAACGCAGCCATGAGAACGTATTCGATGGCGCTTGCGCGCGTGTTGCTTGCGATGACGCTGGGATTGCCGGCGGCGGGTTTGGCCGGGTGCTCGAACCCCTCGGAGGCGCCCGACGCGCACGAGCACGAGGCGGAGGCGGAATTCGAGCGCGGGCCGCATCGAGGCCGACTGCTCAGTTCCGGCGACTTTGCGGTCGAGATCACGATTTTCGAGACGAACGTGGAGCCGGTGTTTCACGTCTACGCCTATCAAGGCGGCAAGCCCGTCGACCCGGCGCAGGTGACGCTGACCATCGCGCTCACTCGATTGGGCGGGAAGGTCGACCGGTTCACGTTCAAACCGCAACAAGACTATTTGGCCGGGAGCGGCGTGGTCTTCGAGCCGCATTCCTTCGATGTCGCCGTAAACGCCTCTTACGGCGGCAAGGCGCACAGTTGGCGCTATGCGTCTTATGAAGGCCGAACGGTGATTGCCGAAAAGACCGCACGGGAATCCGGCGTCACGACGGAGAAGACGGGGCCGGCGGTGATCAAGCAGACGGTCGAGTTGCTGGGGCACGTCAATCTTGCGCCGGGCGCACAGGCGAGCCTTCGCGCCCGTTTTCCGGGCCGCGTGCTGGCTGTTCTGAAGAACGTCGGAGATGCCGTCGGCAGCGGCGAGGTTTTGGCGCGGATCGAAAGCAACGAAAGCCTGCAGGCCTATGCGATCACGGCGCCGTTCGCGGGCGTGGTGCTCGAGCGCGCGGTGAACGTGGGCGACGTTGCGACGGACGGCGTGCTTTTCACCGTCGGCGATCCCTCACGACTGATCTCGGAGTTTCACGTTTTCGATCGCGACGCGACGGTCGTGAAAGCGGGACAGAGCGTTCGGGTTTCCTCGCTTGACGGCAGCGCCTCGGCGGATGCGCAGATCGAGTCGTTGTCGCCGGTCAAGGATCTCGTCAGCCAGACGATTATCGCTCGCGCGCGCCTCTCCGGCGGGGCGGCGACTTTTCGGGCGGGGTCGTCGGTGAAGGGCGACGTCGTTGTCGACGAACAGCGCGTGCCTTTGGCCGTCAAGACCGCCGCGATCCAGCGCTTTCGCGATTTCGAAGTCGTGTACGCGAAGGTGGGCGACGCCTACGAGGTGCGCATGCTGGACATCGGCCGCCGCACGCCGGAGTGGACCGAGGTGCTGGGCGGCATCGATGCCGGCGTCGACTACGTGGTCGGCAACAGCTTTTTGATCAAGGCCGACATCGAGAAGTCGGGGGCGTCACATGACCACTGAGGCGCCCTCGGCCTTCGAGCGGATCATCCTGTTCTCCATTCGGCAGCGATGGGTCGTGCTTGCGGTCGTGATCGGCCTTGCGGCGTTGGGGGTGTGGAACTTCCAGCGCCTGCCCATCGACGCCGTTCCCGACATCACCAACGTGCAGGTGCAGATCAATACGGAGGCGCCCGGATACTCGCCGCTGGAGGCGGAGCAGCGCATCACCTTTCCGATCGAAACGGCCATCGCGGGATTGCCGCGCTTAAGCTACACGCGTTCGCTTTCACGCTACGGCTTGTCGCAGGTGACCGTGGTGTTCGACGACGGTACCGACATTTACTTCGCGCGCCAGCTTGTGGCCGAGCGGCTGCAGTCGGTTCGCGGCCAGCTGCCGCCCGGCATCGACCCCGAAATGGGACCGATCGCCACGGGTCTGGGCGAAATCTTCATGTACCTCGTCGAGCCGAAGCCGGGCGCGAAGAAGAGCGACGGGACGGATTGGACGCCGACAGACTTGCGCACCATCCAAGACTGGACCGTGCGGCCGCAGCTGCGAACCGTTCCCGGCGTGACCGAGGTGAACACGGTCGGCGGGTATCGCAAGGAATTCCACATCACGCCGTTCCTCGACCGGTTGGCGGCGCTCAACCTCGGCATCGGCGACATTGTTGCGACGGTGGAGCGGAACAACGGAAATGTCGGCGCCGGCTATATCGAACGCCGGGGCGAACAGGTGCTCATCCGTTTCCCGGGCCAGGCCGCCGGCGAGGAGGATCTGCGAAAGCTTGTCGTGACGCG
>JAEUMM010000396.1 GCA_016792645.1 Alphaproteobacteria bacterium
CATTCTACATGATTGGCCATCGGAGATAAGGAGTAGGTAAATGAGCGACACTGCACGCCGCGTGGTCAAGGTAACCCGGGGCATGCCCGCCGAAGACGGCGCGGGCGTAAAGCTCACGCGCCTCATCGGCACCCCGGAAATCCCGGACCTCGACCCGATCCTGATGCTCGACAACTTCGGCTCCGACGATCCGAAGGCCTACATCGCAGGCTTCCCGGCGCACCCGCACCGCGGCTTCGAAACCGTGTCCTACATGATCCAGGGCAGCCTGAAGCATAAGGACAACAAGGGCGGCGAAGGCATCATCACCGACGGCGGCGTCCAGTGGATGACGGCCGGTCGCGGCGTCGTGCATTCCGAGATGCCCGCGCAAACCAGCGGCATGATGTACGGCTTCCAACTCTGGCTGAACCTGCCGGCGGTCGAAAAGATGCGCACGCCCTGGTACGCCGATCTTCCGGCAGAGCAGATTCCGAACATCACGGTCGGCGAAGGCGCGGTCGCGAAACTCATCGCGGGCTCATGGAGCAACACAAAGGGCGCCGGCCCCGATCGCCCGACCGAACCGTTCATCGTCGACATCGATCTCAAAGCCGGCTCGACGACCGACATACCGATCCCGTCGGGCCACAACGCCTTCGCATTTGTGTTTCAAGGCGCAGCCAAACTCGGCCAGCAAACGATGCCGCGCGAACTGGTGAAAGGCGATCTCGCGGTCCTTAGCGACCGGGGTGCACTAACGGCGACGGCGACGAAGGATGCACGCATCCTTATCGTCGCCGCCAAACCGTTACGCGAACCGATCGCGAAGTACGGCCCCTTCGTGATGAACACGCACGCCGAACTCCGCCAAGCGTTTGCCGACTTCCAGTCGGGCCGCTTCTAGCTCCTCACTTACCCATCGCCGGCGCAGGCACCACTTCGACGGGAAGCTTCAGCTGATCCAGCTGAGGCTTCACCACCGAAGCATCGCCAACGATGACGAACGTCAGCTTCGACACGTCGATCTTCGCCCGACCGGCCGCGTCGATATCGGAGGTCGTCATCTTCGCGTAGCGATCCGGTAGGCGTTCGAAATAGTCATCCGGCCGGTTGAAGTTGGCGATCGTAATGATCCCGCCGAACACCGCGCCCGTGGTCTCGAAGCTGCCAGGCAGGCGACGAACGTTGCCGTTGACGACGCGCGTCAACTCCTCGTCCGTCGTGCCCTTCGTCTTCAGATACCCGGTCAACTCCGCGATGATCTCCTTCGCCGAGTCGCCTGTGCGATCGGCTTGAACCGGCGCCGCGACAAAGAACGGCGCGCTCTCCAGATACTCGAGAACGCCACTGCGCACGCCATACGACCAACCTTTCGTCTCGCGCAGGTTCATATTCAAGCGCGAGAGGAAGCTGCCGCCGAACACCTCATTCGCCGCACGCAGCGTGACGAGATCGTCGCGCCCCCTCGCGTCGATGATTTCGCCGGCATAGATCACCGACTGCGGGGACTTCGGACGATCGACCAAAATGATGCGCGACTTCGCCGCCGGCACCTTCACGTCGAACGTCTTGGTCGGCAGCGGCGAGGCCGGCGCTTTCCAGTCGCCGAACGATTTCTCCAGCATCGGCGTCACCTCGGCCAGCGTGGTATCGCCGACCACGATGATGCGCGCATTGTCCGGGCGCAGCCACTTGGCGTGGAACGCCGCGAGTTCGTCACGCGACACCTTGCCGACCGCCGCCGGATCGCCCAACCCGCTCGGCGGAATGCCGTAAGGGTGGGAGGCACCAAACAGCGCCGGCCACAACGTGCGGCTGGCAATGGCGTTCGGGTTGTTGAACTCCGCCGAGATCGCCGCCAACTGCTGACCGCGAAGACGCTCGACTTCCGACGGATCAAACTTCGGATTGCGAACGATATCGGCCATCAGATCGAGCGACGGCGACAGATTGGGCGTAAGCCCGCTCAGCGTGAAGCCCGTCCGATCGAGCGACGCCGCGCTGGTGATCGTGGCGCCCAGACGTTCGCGTTCCTCAGCGATCTGAATGCTGTTCCGCGACGTCGTGCCTTCGCTCATCAGGCTCAACATCAACGATTGCGTACCCAACGCCGCCTTCGGATCCGCCGCATAGCCGACATCGAAGCTGACGGACACGTTGACCGTGGGCACAGCGGAGCGCCGCGCAAACAGGACAGGGATGCCGTTCGAAAGCTTGCCGCGCTCGATCGCCGGAAAATCCAGAGGCGCCAGCGACCCCATATCCGGCAGCTTCGAACGATCGACCGCATGCGTGGGTCCGTACGGCTGCTCGTCCGGATCGAGGTAACGGGCGGGCTTCGACAGCGACGTGGCCTTCTCGCCCTCAACCGCCCCGCCGCGTTCAGCACCGCTTTCCGTGCGCTCGCCCGGTTCGATGGTCAACGCATAGACCGGCCGCGAAAGCCATTTCTTCGCGCTCGCCTTCACGGCCGCCGGCGTGACGGCGCCCAAGTCCGCCAGCTTCTTTTTGTAGAAGCCGGCATCGTTCGAATAGAGCTCGCCTTCCGCCAGCGCCGTCGCCTTGCCGCTGAAGCCGCCCACTTGATCCAGTCCGCGAATGCGTCCCGAAATGGCGGTGACTTGCGCGCGGCTCACTTCGTCCGCTGTCGGTCCGTCACGCAGAAAGTCGGCGATCACCGCGTCGAGCCGCGCGGCGACTTTCGCTGGGTCGCCGCCCGGCTTCACGTCTGCCTGCACGGCAAAGACACTCGCGTGCTGGAACACTTCGGTGAACGCCGCGACCGCGACCGCGATTTTCTCGTCGCGCACCAACGCATTGTCCAGGCGCGAACTTGCAAGCCCGCCCAAGATCGAAGCTGCGACATCGAGCGTCACCGCTTCCTTGTCGTTCAAACCCGGAATCGTCCAGTGCCGATAGATACGAGTCGTGGCGACGCGATCCTTCGACACCTCCGTCTTGGAAGCAGGCAGCGTCGGCACCGGCGCGTTCACAGGCTTCACCGCCGGCCCGCGCTTAATGTCCCCGAAATATTTGTCGACCAGCGTCTTTGCCGTCGAAAGATCGATATCGCCCGCCAGCACGAGCACCGCGTTGTTCGGGCCGTAATTGTCGGTGAACCACTTCTTCACGTCGGCAAGGCTCGCCGCGTCAAGGTCGGCCATCGAGCCGATGGTTGAGTGGTGATAGGGGTGACCCTTCGGGAACAGGTTCTCGTAAACCAGATAGTCGACGAGCCCGTAGGGTTGATTGTCGCCCTGGCGCTTTTCGTTCTGCACGACGCCGCGTTGGTTATCGAGCTTCTCCTGCGTGACCGCGCCGAGCAGATGCCCCATACGGTCGCTCTCAAGAAACAGAGCGCGCTCCAACGCGCCCGTCGGAACCGTCTGGAAATAATTCGTGCGGTCCAGCCACGTCGTGCCGTTGAAGTCCGTCGCGCCCACCTGCTGCAGCGGTTCGAAGTAATCGCCGGGCGAATTCTCCGACCCGTTGAACATCAAATGTTCAAAGAGATGCGCGAACCCCGTCTTACCCTTCGGTTCGTGCTTCGAGCCGACGCCGTACCAAATCGATACCGCCACGACCGGCGCTTTACGATCGGTGTGCACGATGACGCGCAAACCGTTGTCGAGCGTGAACCGCTCATAAGGAATGTCGACCATCTTCGCCAACTGCGCGGCAGTGGCAGGCTTCGTCTCGGCGTTAGCGGCTGGCACAAGCAACAACCCGGCCGTCAGAGCGGCACCGGCAAGAACGACCTTGAGCATGGAATCCCCGTTCAAAAACTGGCGGGACCATAGCAAACGGCCCGCGCCGCTTCCCTCACAATTTGCTCATCAACCCACTCGCCTCTCAGGCGAATTCCTCGCGTCGATGTTCGAAGGCGAGGTCGGATGCTGACCCTGGGAGCGCCGGCTTCTAGCCGGCTCTTCTTCAAAAAGTGCGGGCTAGAAGCCCGCGCTCCCAGAAAAAAGGGCCGGGATCACTCCCGGCCCTCGAACCAATATGGCGCAGACGCCTAGACCGAATAATACATCTGGAATTCGACCGGATGCGGCGTGTGCTCGAGCGTGTACACGTCCTGCATCTTGAGTTCGATGTAGCTGTCGATGAAGTCGTCGCTGAAGACGTTGCCGCGCTTCAAGAACGCGCGGTTCTTGTCGAGGTTCTCAAGCGCCTCGCGCAGCGAACCGCAAACTTGCGGCACGTCTTTCAGTTCTTCCGGCGGCAGAGAGTACAGATCCTTATCCATCGGCTGGCCCGGATGGATCTTGTTCTGAATGCCGTCGAGACCGGCCATCAACATCGCCGCATATGCGAGATACGGGTTCGCACCCGGATCCGGGAAGCGCACTTCGATGCGCTTCGCTTTCGGACCTGCGCCGAACGGAATGCGGACTGACGCTGAGCGGTTGCGCGACGAGTAAGCAAGCAACACCGGCGCTTCAAAACCAGGGATCAAACGCTTGTACGAGTTCGTCAGCGGATTGGTCAGCGCGTTGATCGCCTTCGCGTGCTTGATGATGCCGCCGATGTAGTAGAGGCACATCTCCGACAGATCGGCATAACCCGAACCTGCGAACAGCGGTTGACCCGCCTTCCAGATCGACTGGTGAACGTGCATGCCCGAACCGTTGTCGCCCTTGATCGGCTTCGGCATGAACGTCGCCGTCTTGCCGTAGGCCGCCGCAACCTGATGCACGACATACTTGTAGATCTGCATGCGGTCGGCGGTCTTCACCAACGTCGAGTACTTGAACCCGAGTTCGTGCTGGGACGGCGCAACTTCGTGGTGATGTTTTTCCGGCTCAATACCGAGATCGCCCATGATCGAGAGCATCTCGGAGCGGATGTCTTGCGAGCTGTCGACCGGCGGAACAGGGAAGTACCCGCCTTTGATCGGCGGACGGTGACCCAAATTGCCCTGCTCATACTCCGTGCCCGTGTTGTACGGACCTTCGCCGGAGTCGATCTCGTAGCCGACCTTGTTCATCGACACGCTGTGGCGGACGTCGTCGAAAATGAAGAACTCCGCTTCCGGACCGAACATCGCCGTATCGCCGATGCCTGCCGACTTCATGTAATTCTCGGCCGCTTTCGCGATCGAGCGCGGGCAACGGCCATAGGGCTGATGCGTCGTCGGCTCAAGCACGTCGCAGAACAAAACCATCGTCTTCTGCGCGAAAAACGGATCGATCAGCGCGCTGTTCGGATCGGGCAGCAACGTCATGTCGGATTCGTTGATCGCCTTCCAGCCCGCGATCGACGAGCCGTCGAACATCGTGCCGGTCTCGAACATCTCCTTGTCGACGAGCGACAGATCGAACGTCACATGTTGCCATTTGCCGCGCGGATCGGTGAAGCGGAGGTCGACGAACTTGACCTCCTCGTCCTTGATCTTCTTCAGGACGGTATCTGCATTAGCCATGTGTCTGTTCCTTGCCTTTCGTGAGCCCCACGCTCCCCGCGCGGGCTGTTAGAACCCAGATTCAAATCGCGTCCTGGCCGGTTTCGCCGGTGCGGATGCGGATCACTTCTTCAATGGTCGAGATAAAGATCTTGCCGTCGCCGATGCGTCCCGTGCGGGCCGCCTTTTGGATCGCATCGACCGCGCGCTCGACCTGATCGTCGGGCAGCACGATTTCGATTTTCACCTTGGGCAGAAAGTCGACGACGTATTCCGCGCCGCGATAGAGTTCGGTGTGACCCTTCTGCCGGCCGAACCCTTTGGCCTCGGTCACGGTGATGCCTTGCACGCCGACTTCCTGCAGCGCTTCCTTCACTTCATCCAGCTTGAACGGTTTGATGATGGCTTCGATTTTTTTCATTGCCGGCTCCGCCGATTGGGCTTGCTGCACGTGCGCTTACGCAGCTGCAGCATAGCCCATGCCCATCAGGTCATGCCCAAGGTTCAACAGTGTTCCCCGGGGATTTGCGGGCGACCATAGCGCGGCGTATTTGGCCGGAACATCCATGAATCTGCCGACCTGATAGGCAGTCCTGCACAAACTGTGGGCAACCGCACCGTGCCTTGCGACGCCGTATTCGCTTTGCCAAGGTGCCGCCCCGAACCGAAGGCCCCACGATGAAGCCGCTGAATCCGACATTTGCAGGCACCGGAACCACGATCTTCTCGGTCATGTCCGCGCTCGCCAATCAACACGGCGCCGTAAATCTAGGGCAGGGCTTCCCGGACACCGACGGCCCCCTCGCGTTGCGCGAACGAGCCGCGCAAGCGCTGATTGAAGGCCCCAATCAATATCCGCCGATGATGGGCGTAGAATCACTCCGCCAAGCGTTGGCCCGGCACGCGGAGCGCTTCTACGACCTGAACTACGACTGGCGCAGTGAAATTGTCGTGACCTCGGGCGGCACGGAGGCATTGACCGCCTCGATCATGGGCCTTGTGAAGCCAGGCGACGAAGTCGTCCTTATAGAGCCGGCCTACGACTCCTACCGCCCCGTCGTCGAAGCGGTCGGCGGCATCGCCAAACCGATCCGCTTGTCCGCTCCGGGCTGGGAGTTGACTGAACAAGCCCTCGCCGCCGTCTTCTCTGAAAAGACGAAGGCTATCATGCTGAACTCGCCGATGAACCCGGCGGGCAAGGTATTCACCGAGGCCGAACTCGTCCTGGTCGCGAAATTCCTGATCAAATTCGACGCCCTCGCCATCTGCGACGAGGTCTACGAACACCTGACCTTCGACGGCCTGAAGCACAAACCGCTCGCCACATTCCCCGGCATGCGCGACCGCTGCGTCCGCGTCGGCTCCGCCGGCAAGATGTTTTCGCTCACCGGCTGGAAGGTGGGTTGGGTCGAAGGCCCCGCCGCCCTCATCGGCGCGGTCGCAAAGGCCCACCAGTTCATCACCTTCACCACGCCGAACGCGCTGCAAATCGCCGTCGCACACGGCATCGAAACCGCCGAAGATTTCTTCCTGAACCTCGCGAAAGAACTCGAAGGCAACCGCAACTATCTCGCTCGCGAGCTAAAGGACATCGGCTTCAACCCACTCCCCGCGCAAGGCACCTACTTCCTCACGACCGACATCAGCGGCCTTCGCTTCAACGGCAGCGACGTCGAGTTCTGCAAACACATGACCGAACAAGCCCGCGTCGCCGCCATCCCACTCTCCGTCTTCTTCACCGGCGAAGCCCCCCAAACCCTCGTGCGCTTCGCCTTCTGCAAACAACGCCACGTGTTGGAAGAGGCCGTGAAGCGCCTCAGAACGCATTTCGCCAAATGAGAACTACACCTACTTCACCCCTCGCCCGCCTGGGCGGGAGAGGGGCCGGGGGTGAGGGTGGGACTCTCCGCCACAGAAACCGATTACACGC
>JAEUMM010000419.1 GCA_016792645.1 Alphaproteobacteria bacterium
GATCCTGGCACGGACCAACTCCCCACTGACATTCCGCAAGGCGCCGGCGACATCCCGGACATGGTCCGCCTCATCCGCAACTTCGAGGACAAGGGCAAACGCTCGGCGAACGACACAAAGGGCGGCTATTTCATCCGCCACCTCTCGAACAACTCGCAGCATCCCTACACGATCGAGCGCGACGGCGACGAACCGCGTCACTTCGACGAACGCTGGCTGAACTCGAAGTTCGGCGAGATGAAGCTGATCGCCGTCGTCAACCGCATGGACCGCGTCGATTTCGATTCGTCGAGCTGCGGCGAAGTCCGCTTCATCTACCGGCTGAGCTATCGCGCGCCGAAGTCGAACTCTTCGCTCCCCTTCTTCCTCAACGTGGTCAAGACCTATCCGAAGCAGGCGGACTGCGGTTCCTTCGCGAGTCGCTGGCGGCTCCCCGCAGAGCAGACACCGCAACAACGCGCGGACAGCTTGCGCCTGAACTTCCAGAGCCTGACGTTCAAGCAGATGGAAGTGAATTTCCAATCCCTGCGCTTCACGTCCGGCTACATGCACGATTTCGGCGGCCAGGCGATGTACATGCAGCGCATCTTCCGGATCGCCAACGGCAAGCTCGAACCCGTCGCGCTCGAGAACACGCCCGACGTCCAGGCCTTCGAAAAGAACCCGGCACTGCTCCAAAAACTCGTCGCCTACCTGAAGCAAGGCGACAACCTGCGCCGCCTCGACAACGGCACGCTCGTCATCGACGACCCGTCGCTGATGACGAAATTGTCGATTTCATGGTCGACGCTGGGTCGCGCTCGCACCGCAAACAAACCCTATTCGCGCATCTTCCAGAACCACCGCGCCGATCTCGAGTCGATCGACATCGCAGGCCTCAGCTTCATCAAATCGCACGACGCGCTGGTCGAGCGGCTCAACAACCTCACCTGCATGGGCTGCCACCAATCGGGCGGCACCGCGGGCTTCCACATGCTGGGCTACGCCGACGACAATTATTCGCACGGCTTCAACAAACAGCAGCAAGCGCTCTCGCCTCACGCCGCGGCCGAAACCGTCCGCCGCGAAGCCTACGTCTCGGCCCTCGCCGCCGGCCGCAAACCCAACACCTTCCGTCCGCACTCGAATTTCTCGGACGCCGACTGGACGGGCACAACTGGTGAACCGAAATTCAACCGCGCAACCGTCGGCCAACTCTGCGTCGCCGGCAGCGACTTCGCGGGCGCGCCGAAATGCGGCCCGATCGACGGCCAACCGACCACATGCCAGCGCACGGTGACGTCAAAGACCGAGCCCGTCCTATTCGGCGAATGCGTGGTGAAAGGCGGCCGCGCCTCGGCCGGCGCCGTTTGCTGGAAAGGCGAGATCACCGAAGTCACGAAGCAACCGACGAACCGCGGTCCTATCCCCGCCTACAACCTCTTCGCCTTCCAAGACAAATGGAAGCTTGCGAGTTCGGCCTACAGCGGCGGCGAACTCGGCGACCTGCGCTGCGTGCTGCCGCAAAGCGGCGCGCCCTTAGGCCGCGCCAGCCGCAAATGCACCCTCGACGAAGAGAATTTCGCCGCGGTCGACCCGACGAAGAAGATCCCGCCGCAACTCTGCGCCAACCAAGGCGGCAACGGCTTCGACCTGTGCGCGGCGACCGGCAACTCCGGTGCCTGTCTTGAAGCGCGCGTGGTGCGCGGCATGCTCGACACCTGCTCGCCTGCGCGCGGTTGCCGCGAAGACTACATCTGCCAAAAATTCCCGGCCTACGACAAAATCTCGGCGAAGAATTACGGCAACATCAGAGCCAACGGCCAACGCGCGAACCTCTCGACACCCGCGCAAATCAACGGCGCAACGATCGACGCGCTACACAAAGCCGAAGTCGGCTTCTGCGTTCCCACCTATTTCCTCTTCAACATGCGCCTAGACGGCCACCCCAGTCCGGTGACAGGCCAACCACCAGGCCAACCAAGACTCGGCGCAACGCAGATCGTCCGCGGCTATCGCTAGCCAACGAAAGAACTGTCATCCCGGAAGCTAGCGAAGCTCGATCGCAAAGCGATCGTAGCGGAGCTTGCTGTCCGGGATGACAAAAGGAGCGCGCTACTTCTTCCGCGCCTTCGCAGCCACCTTCGCCTTGCCCCTCTTCGCCTTGAACGCCCCGCGCCCGTAGTGATCGGAGACGATCTGCGCGATCGCCATCGTCACCTTCTTGCCCGTCGGGATGTGCAGGAACTCGTTCGGCCCATGCGCGTTCGAATGCGGCCCAAGCACGCCGGTGATCACGAACTGCGTCTCCGGAAACTTCTCGCCAAGCATGCCCATGAACGGAATGGTCCCGCCCTCGCCCATATAGACGACGGGCTTGCCGAACGCCATCTGCGACGCCTTCGCGACCGACGACTCCAGCCACGGCGCCAGCGCCGGCGCATTCCACCCCGTTCCGCCGCGGTCGAATTTGACCTCGACCTCCGCGTTGTACGGCAGCTTCTTCGTCAAAATCTTCTCGACCGCCTCGATCGCCTTGTTCGCGTTCAACGTCGGCGGCCAGCGGAACGACAGCTTCAACGTCGTGTACGGCAGCAGCACGTTGCCGGCGTCCACCGACGGCGTAAGCCCATCCGCACCGATCACCGCCAACTGCGGCCGCCACGTGCGATTGAGCACGAGCTCCGACAACGTCTTCGCCACCGGCAACGTCCCGCCCGCAAACGGCATCTTCGAATAGACCTCGGGCCCCAACACCTTCGCCGCCGCCTTCGCTTGCGCAATTCGCTGCTTCGGAATCGAAACGTAGAGCTCCTTCGGCAGTATCCGCCCGGTCGCCTCATCCTCGATACGCGAGAGCAACTGCCGCGCAATGCGGAAACTCGACGGCACGATCCCCGACGCGTCGCCGGAATGCACGCCTTCCGTCAGCACGCGCACCGTCATCGTGCCCACGCCGTTGCCGCGCAACGACGTCGTCAGCCAAAGCTGATTGTAGTTCCCGCAGCCCGAATCCAAACACACGACCAGCGACGGCTCGCCGATCCGGTCCTTCAAATGATCGATGTAAAACGGCAGATCGTAACTGCCGGACTCCTCGCAAGCCTCGATCAAGATCACGCAGCGCGCATGCGGCACGCCTTGATCCTTCAGCGCCGTCAGCGCCGCGATCGAGCCATACATCGCATATCCGTCATCGGCTCCGCCGCGCCCATAAAGTTTGTCGTCCTTCAGAACCGGCGTCCAAGGCCCAAAGCCGTCCCACCAGCCCTTCATCTCCGGCTGCTTGTCGAGATGCCCGTACAGCAGCACGGTATCGTCGCCCGTGCCCGGCACCTCGATGAAGATCACCGGCGTGCGCCTATCCAACCGCACGACCTCAAGCGTCGCCCCCGGCAATCCGGCAATCTCCTTGCGCGCCCAAGCCTCCATCAGCTTGACCGCATCATCCATATACCCGTGCTCGATCCACTTCGGATCGTAGGCCGGCGACTTGTTCGGAATTCGGATGTAGTCGGTTAGCGACGGCACAATCGCATCGCCCCAAACAACGTCGACATGCTTCTTCAGACGCGCGTTATCGATTATCACGCT
>JAEUMM010000423.1 GCA_016792645.1 Alphaproteobacteria bacterium
CGTATGAACATTCGCAACGACATCAAGCTGCCGGAAGACTCTTCGATCAAGGTCGCCAATGAGGGCCTGCTGGGCGGCGCGTATCTGGCGATCGCGCCGGGTGGCAGCGACGCGATGATGGCCGCGGGTGGCGAGTTCGAAACCACACAAGGCTCGATCGACCTTGTCGGCCTGCTCGGACAAGCCATCTTCTCCGGCAGCGGCAGCGACGACAAACCCGCAGAAACAGCACCGGCGCCGGCCGCACCGCCTGCAACGGCGCCGGCTCCTGGAACGCCTTGATACCGTCACCGTTAGGGCGCCCAGTGCGCGCGCCCCGAACGTTGGGAAGTGAGCGTTGATGAGAAGTCAGTTCGCGTTGATCACAACGGCCACGCTGCTTGCGACGGCCGCCTTCGCAGGGTTGGCAGTGGCCCAGCCCGATCCGTCGGAACCCCCGGTCGAGTCGACGCCGCTTCCGCCTGTTGAAACGCCGGGACCGCCGCCTGCGCAGCCCGAACCCGGCCCGCCGGTCGAAACCGTGCCCGTACCGCCGACCGAACTGCCGCCGGAAGACGTCACGCCGCCGCCGCCGGAAATCGTCGTCCCCGCGCCACCCTCGGGCGAAGCGCCCGTCGCCGTCGGCGTGATTCTGGGTGGACTCGACAAAGTCGCCGCGCGGACCGCGAAGTTCGAAGTGAACATGAAGCAGAAGGTGTTCTACAACACGCTGATCGTGACCGCGCTCGCCTGCAAAACGCGCCCGCCGGAAGAACCGCCGGAGTCGGCTGCCTTCCTCGAAATCCAGGAACGCAAATCCGACGGCACGGTGCAGAAGATATTCTCAGGCTGGATGTTTGCCTCAAGCCCGGCGCTGAACGCGCTCGAGCACCCCGTCTACGATGTCTGGGTCGTCAGCTGCAAAACCGTCCCGGCCAAGACAGCAGCGCCGGCGCCGCCCAACACATAGAAGTCGGCGTCGCCGTCCACCGCCTCGCGCAGAAGATCCTGGTACGCCGCCCGCCCGACCTCAACGGCGCCAAACTGCGTCAAGTGATCGGTAATGAACTGCGTATCAAGCAACTTGAATCCACCCGCCCGCATCCGTGCCACAAGATGCACAAGCGCGACCTTGCTGGCGTCGGTGGTCAAGCTGAACATGCTCTCGCCAAAGAACGCCGCCCCCAACGAAACCCCATAGAGCCCGCCGATCAGAACCTCGCCGTCCCAAACCTCGACGCTGTGCGCGTGCCCCAACGCGTGAAGCTGCGCGTAGGACCGCTCGATCAACGGATTGATCCAGGTTTTCCCGCCCTGCCGATCCGCCTCCGCGCAAGCCTGGATGACCCGCGCAAAGGCCGTATCAACCGTCATGCGCCAATCGCTTGAACGCATCCGTCGCGCCAGCCGCTTGGGCAGGTGAAAGCCGTCCAGCGGAATGATCCCGCGCCGGTCCGGATTGAGCCAGAAGACGTCCTTGTCGGTCCGCGCCTCGGCCATTGGAAAATAGCCCTGCGCATACGCGCCAAGCAGCATCTGCGGATCCAGGATCTCAGGCGCCGGTCGCTTTGCCCTCGCCATCGCGCGCTCCGCAGCCTACGCCGCCCGCCGCTTCAGATAGTTCTCAAGCCAATGGATGGAATAGTCGCCGTTGATGATGTCCGGCTCGTTCACCAGTGACTGGAACAAAGGGATCGTGGTCTCGATCCCGTCGATCACGAACTCCGACAGGCTCCGCCGCAGCCGCATCAGACACTCCGTCCGCGATCGTCCATGCACGATCAGCTTCCCGATCAAGCTGTCGTAGTGCGGCGGAATCCGATAGCCGGAATAGGCGGCTGAATCGACGCGCACGCCAAGCCCGCCCGGCACGTGGAAGTCTTTGATGAGCCCCGGCGAAGGACGAAACGTCGCCGGGTTCTCGGCGTTGATCCGGCACTCGATCGCGTGCCCCGCGAACGTTACATCGCTTTGCCCAAAGCCGATCGCGCTGCCATGCGCCACGCGCAGCTGCTCGCGCACCAGATCGAGCCCCGTAATCATCTCCGTCACCGGATGCTCGACCTGCAGCCGGGTGTTCATTTCGATGAAGTAGAACTCCCCGTTCTCATACAAGAACTCGACCGTGCCGACCCCTAGATAACCGAGCTGCGAGAGGGCGTTGGTGACCACGGCGCCGATCTTGTCGCGCGCCTCGGCGTTCAGCGCCGGCGACCCCGCCTCTTCCCAAACCTTCTGGTGGCGCCGCTGCAACGAGCAATCGCGTTCGCCCAAATGGATGACGCTGCCCTGGGCGTCGGCCAGAACTTGGATTTCGATATGCCGCGGCAGCTCGAGGTATTTCTCAAGATAGACCGCGTCGTCACCGAACGCCGCCTTGGCTTCCGACCGCGCGGTCGAAAGGGCCAGCGACAGTTCGCTTTCGCCGCGCGCCACCTTCATGCCGCGCCCGCCGCCGCCGGCCGCTGCCTTCACCAGCACCGGATAGCCAATCGATGCCGCGACCTTCTTTGCCTCGTCGTCGTCGGTAATGCCGCCGTCCGATCCCGGCACCACCGGTATGCCCAGCCGCTTCACGGCGGCCTTTGCCTGGATCTTGTCGCCCATTAGCCGGATGTGATCCGGCTTGGGCCCGATGAAGATCAGATTGTGCTCTTCGACGATCTCGGCAAAGCGCGCGTTCTCCGACAGGAAGCCATAGCCCGGATGCACCGCTTGCGCGCCCGTAATCTCGCACGCCGTCACGATCGCGGGAATGTTGAGATAGCTGTCGCGCGCCGGCGCCGGACCGACGCACACGCTCTCATCGGCCATCCGCACATGCATGGCGTTCGCGTCGGCCGTCGAGTGAATGGCGACCGTCCGGATGCCCATCTCGTGACAGGCGCGAACGATGCGCATCGCGATCTCGCCGCGGTTGGCGATGAGAACCTTGTCAAACATCGGGGCTGTGCCCAATCGTCATTCGATGACCATTAACGGTTCGCCGAATTCGACCGGCTGCCCGTCGCTGATGATGACTTGCGTGACGCGCCCGGCGCGCGTCGCCGGTATCTGATTCATGGTCTTCATCGCCTCGATGATGAGCAGCGTCTGCCCCTCGGTCACCATATCGCCGACCTTGACGAATGCCGCCGCGCCCGGCGACGGCGCGACATAGGCTGTGCCCACCATCGGCGACGTGACGAGCCCCGGGTGGCTTGAAACATCCGTACCCTTCGCGCCGGCAGGACGCGCAGGCCCGCCCCCGGCGATGGCCGGCGCCGCCGCGGCAGCAACGATCTGGAGCTGGCGCGCGACGCGAATGCGCAGCCCCGCCTTCTCGACCTCAATCTCGCTTAAGCCGGTTTCCTCAAGGATCGCCGCCAAGTCGCGAATGAGTTTGCCTTCCAACGGGTCCGCCGCTGGCTTGTCGTCAGTGTTCATCATTGACCCTTTTTGGAGGCCGGGGCCGTAGTCTTGGCCGAGATCAGTGTCGCCAGCGCTTCAACGGCCAGCGCATAACCTTGTGCGCCAACACCGCAAATCACGCCCGTCGCGACGGAGGAAACATAGGACGTATGCCGGAACGGCTCGCGCCGATGCGGGTTGGAGATATGAACCTCGATCACCGGCACATCGACCGCCTTCAAAGCGTCATGCAAAGCGACCGAAGTATGCGTATAGGCGCCTGCGTTCAGGATCACGCCGGCCGCTGCCGTGCGCGCTTCCTGGATCCAGTCCACCAAGACGCCTTCGTGGTTCGACTGCCGGAATTCGACGGAAAGCCCAACCTGTCCGGCACGCGCCCGGGTCGCGGCCTCGATGTCGGCAAGCGTGGTATGCCCGTATATCTCCGGCTCGCGGGAGCCCAGGAGATTGAGATTCGGCCCATTGAGTACAAAAAGGGGCTTAGCCATACGCTCGAAGGAAGGCGGAAAGGGAGCACAGTTGCACCGCCCTTATAACCACTCCCTCGCACCCGCGAAAGCATTCAGATATCGGGGTGGTTAGCGGCCCCCGAACGCGCTATCTCATTGACGAACCGCAAGGAATTGGACACCAGAATCGCCGGATTCATGCGCATTCAGCTCAACGGAAAAGACCACCCCTTGCCGGGCCCGATGTCTCTGGCGGCTCTCGTCGAGCGGCTGGGCTTGGACATGCGCAAGATCGCGGTCGAGCGCAATCTTGAGATCGTGCCGCGTTCGGCCTATGCCGCGACCGAGCTGACTGAGGGCGACCGGTTGGAAATCGTGAACTTTGTCGGAGGCGGATAGCAGCATGACGCACGACACGTGGACTGTGGCTGGCCGGACCTTCCGCTCGCGCCTCATCGTGGGCACGGGCAAGTACAAGGACTACGCCGAAAACGCCGCCGCGCTGGAGGCCTCGGGCGCCGAGATCGTGACCGTTGCGCTGCGCCGCGTGAACGTCGCCGATCCCGGAAGCCCAAAGCTCGTCGATCACATCGACCCGAAGAAATTCACCTACCTGCCCAACACCGCCGGCTGCTACACGGCCGAAGAAGCGGTGCGCACCCTGCGGCTCGCGCGCGAAGCAGGCGGCTGGTCGCTGGTGAAGCTGGAAGTGCTTGGCGACCGCAAAACGCTCTACCCCGACATGATCGAAACCCTGCGCGCCGCAGAGGTGCTGATCAAAGAAGGCTTCGAGGTCATGGTCTACTGCAGCGACGACCCGCTGATGTGCAAACGCCTGGAAGAACTGGGTTGCGCCGCCATCATGCCGCTCGCCGCACCGATCGGCTCCGGCCTCGGCATCCAGAACCCCGTCAACATCCGCCTCATTATCGAAGCCGCTCGCGTGCCCGTCCTGGTCGATGCCGGCGTCGGCACAGCCTCAGACGCCGCCATCGCAATGGAGCTAGGCTGCGACGGCGTCCTGATGAACACCGCCATCGCCGAAGCCAAAGACCCCATCCTCATGGCCCGCGCCATGAAGCTAGCCGTCGAGTCCGGCCGCTTAGCTTACCGAGCCGGCCGGATGAAAAAGAAAACCTACGCCGACCCGTCCTCACCGCTGGCAGGCCTGATCTAGCGCCGATTTCCCGTTATCAAAAACAGATGCAATCTTTGCCGTCACACCGTCACATCGGCCGATTTGCGCGAAAAATGCCGTCACGCATCCGTCACGCTGCCATCACATGTGACGGCACGAGCGGGTCCGCCGCGTAACCCACGCGCGCTTTGTCGGATCGCAAGGTTCAAGTCGCAGCAACACCGCCAACAGGACGCCGCGTTGAATTGAACAAACATAGAACAAATCGCGCGATAAATCCAGTGAAAGGTGCGTCCCCGTTACCTCCGTGCTCTCGCCGAGTTAGGAGTATCCGTCCAGTCTCTTGGACACTCCGGCTTCATCGACCAAAGCCAGGCGACCAGCAGATGCGATGGCGAAGGGACTGGATATCATGTCCCCGTATTTGATATGGTTGTGAGAGTCGGGAGCGAAGGAAACGATGAGCAGCGCGTTGTCAGTACTTCTTTATCGCGCAATTGCGGTGGTGCTCTTGCTCTCTGCCTCCCCGGGGCCGGCGTTAGCTGAAGTCGAGCCGGGGTGTGTCGACATTTCGACCTCGGATTGGAGCGCAAAACTTCAGAATGAGTTTGGAAAGGAAATCTGTCTTGTGGGTAGGCTCCACTCTGGGCCCGACGGCGTAGATTTTGTCGTCGATCCCGCGTTCGGGTTGCCGCCCTACGGCAACCTAGTGCGCACAAGCCTGAATGAGAAGCAGGTGCACAAGGCGGGAGCATGGCCCGACGCGTTGGTGGCACTTCGCGGAACACTACTCGGCAAAGAGTTTTGTTTGGCGAATAAGCGCGTCAGGGGGTGTGAGCGCCCATGGGCAACCTTGAACAAATACTATTTCTTGGTTGACGATGTCGCGAGCTTGCGCCGCTTGCAGAACTGATCGTGGCGGTCAGTTGAGGAGGCCGGTCGGGCCGCTTACCGACGCGGCTGCTCCACTCACACCCGCGTCGGGAACGGGTTGCGCTCCTTGAATTGGCGTTGGTGCCAGTACGGATAGGGCAGAGTCACGGCGCTGGCTTGGTCGAGCGTCTTCACTTGGTCTGTCGTCAGATTCCAGCCGACGGCGCCGAGATTGTCCGTCAGCTGTTGTTCGTTGCGCGCTCCGATGACCACGGTCGCGACCGTTGGGCGTTGCAGCAGCCAGTTCAGCGCCACTTGCGGGACGGTCTTGCCGGTTTCCTTCGCCACCTGATCGAGCGCGTCGACGACCTTGTAGAGGTACTCGTCGTCCACGGGCGGGCCCATGTCGTTGGAGGCTTTGACGTTGCGCCGGCTGACTTCCGGCAGCGGCGCGCCGCGGCGGATCTTGCCGGTGAGACGGCCCCAGCCCAACGGCGACCACACGACGGCGCCGACGCCCTGATCGAGCCCGAGCGGCATCAATTCCCATTCATAGTCGCGCCCGACGAGCGCGTAGTACGTCTGATTGGCGACGACGCGGGGCAGGCCGTGCCGGTCGGCGACGGCGAGCGACTTCATCAAATGCCAGCCGGAGAAATTCGACACGCCGATGTAGCCGATCTTGCCCGCGCGGATGAGATCGTCGAGCGTCGAAAGCACTTCTTCCGGCGGCGTCTTCGCGTCGTAGCCGTGCAACTGGAACAGATCGATGTGATCGGTGCCGAGCCGCTTCAGCGAACTCTCGACCGCCCGCGTGACGTGAAAACGCGAGGAGCCGACGTCGTTCGGGCCGGGACCTGAGCGAAACGTCGCCTTGGTCGAGATCAAGACTTTGTCGCGCCGGCCCTTGATCGCCGCGCCCAAGACCTCTTCAGAGCCGCCGCCCGAATAAATGTCGGCGCTGTCGAACATCGTCAGTCCCTTGTCGAGACAGATGTCGACGAGGTGGGCCGCTTCCGTCGCATTCGTCGCGCCCCACGCGGCGAGCCCGCCTTGTCCGCTGAACGTGCCTGTGCCGAGGGTCAAGACCGGAACGTTGAATCCCGATCGCCCAAGTTGACGGTACTCCATGGCTTGTCTCCGTTAGTGTGATGCTTCGATGTAGTGCGGCCCAGTTGAAATGGCGAGCGGGCTAAGTCGGT
>JAEUMM010000456.1 GCA_016792645.1 Alphaproteobacteria bacterium
ATACTGCGAGTCATTCGCAACCTCCGTGATGGAATTTTTTCAAGACAATGCGACGTCGCGTCAATTAGATTGGCATCGAAGCTGAATCATCTCCCACGTCAACATCCTTCCTTGCCGCGCGCACGCGCGCGCTCATCAATTCTTCGCGGAGCTAGCCCCATGGACTTTACGTTGAACGGAAAGAAGGTCGCCTACACCGGTGACGCTGATCGACCCTTGTTGTGGGTGTTGCGCGAGGACCAGGAGCTGACCGGCACGAAGTTCGGATGCGGCGTCGCGGCGTGCGGCGCGTGCACGGTGCTAATGGACGGATCGCCGGCGCGGGCGTGTTCGACGCCGATGTCGGCGGTGGAGGGGACTTCGGTCACCACGATCGAAGGCTTGAACGGCAAGGTGGGCGAGGCGGTTCGCACGGCGTGGCGCGAGCTTGATGTCGTGCAATGCGGTTGGTGCCAGTCGGGGCAGATTCTGACGGCGACGGCGTTCTTGACCGAGAAGCCCGCGCCGACCGAAGCCGAGATCAAGACGGCAATGGACGCCAATCTGTGCCGCTGCGCCACCTATCACCGCATCACGGCCGCCGTCGCGCGCGCCGCCGACATTGCGAAAGGCTGAGCCCATGAACATCAACATTCGCGCGAAGAGTCCGGTTGCAGACTATTTTGGAAAGCCCTCGCGGCGCTTGTTCTTGGGCGTGACCGCGCTCAGCGCCGCCGGGTTCTTGGTAGGCTGCGGCGAGTCGAAGCCGCCTTCCGCCGCCGGCGGCGCGGTGGCCGAGGCCGTCGAAGCGCCGATGAACTGGTTCGTGCGCGTCGGGTCGGACAACACGGTCACCGTTCTCATCAAGCATATCGAGTTCGGCCAGGGTACGGCGACGGGTCTGTCGACGCTGGTCGCGGAGGAGATGGATGCGGATCTGAGTCAGATCCGGGTCGAGCACGCGCCGTCGGATGCCTCGAAGTACGGCAATACGATCATGGGCGGTGCGCAGGGTACGGGCGGCTCGTCGGCGATGGCCGACAGTTATCTGAAGATGCAGGCGGCGGGCGCCGGTGCGCGCGCGATGCTTGTTGCCGCTGCGGCGAAGCGGTTCGGCGTCGATGCCGGAGCGCTTGTCGTCGAGAAGGGCGTCGTGAAGACGGCGGACGGCGCGAAGACGGCGACGTTCGGTGAGCTCGCTGCAGACGCTGGCAAGGAGACGCCGCCCGCTCCTGATGCACTGAAGTTCAAGGATCCATCGAAGTACATCTATGTCGGCAAGCGCACGGCGCGGGCGGACTCGTCGTCGAAGACGGACGGCAGCGCCAAGTTCGGGCTCGACTATCGGCCGAAGGATGCGGTGACGGCGTTGATCGCGCGGCCGCCGAAGTTCGGCGGGACGGTGAAATCGTTCGACGACGCGGAAGCGAAGAAAGTGGCGGGCTTTGTCGCCGCCGTTCAGGTGCCGCAGGGCGTGGCCGTGCTGGCCAAGGATATGTGGGCGGCGATGAAGGCGCGCGAGGCGCTAAAGGTCGAATGGGATTTGTCGAAGGCCGAGATGCGCGGGTCGGCCGAGATCATGGCTGACTATAAGAAGCTCGCCGCGACGGCGGGCACGTCGGCGCGGAACGACGGCGATGCGGCGGCGGCGCTGAAGGGCGCGAAGAAGAAGCTGTCGGCGGAGTTCGAGTTTCCGTATCTGGCGCATGCGCCGCTTGAGCCGCTGAACTGCACCGTGTTGCTGACGGCGACGAGTTGCGAGCTGTGGTTCGGGTCGCAGTTTCCGTCGATCGATCATCCGACGGCCGCGGCGATCTCCGGCCTGAAGGCTGAGCAGGTGAAGATCAACACCATGTTCGCGGGTGGCTCGTTCGGGCGGCGGGCGACGCCGACGGCGGACGTCGTGAACGAGGCGGTGCACATCGCGAAGGCGTGGGGCGGCAAGGCGCCGGTGAAGCTCGTCTATACGCGCGAGGACGACATCAAGGGCGGATACTACCGGCCGATGACGCTGCATCGTTTGAGCGCTGGGCTTGATGCGCAGGGCAAGCTTGTCGCGTGGACCAACCGGATCGTGTCGCAGGGCATCCTGGAAGGTACGCCGTTCCTGCCGCCAGGGCAGCTTGATCCGACGGCGACGGAAGGGGCGGCGACGCTGCCTTACGACGTTCCCAATCTGTCGGTGGATGTGCACTACGCAAAGACGGGCGTGCCGGTGTTGTGGTGGCGTTCGGTCGGGCACACGCATACCGGCGTTGCAACGGAAGTGTTCCTCGACGAAGTTGCGAAAGCGGCGGGCAAGGATCCGGTCGAGTTTCGCCGGTCGCTGCTGACCAAGCATCCGCGTCATCTAGGCGTGCTGAACCTGGCGGCGGAGAAGGCCGGATGGGGAACGCCGCTCGCCGCCGGCCGCTATCGCGGCGTCGCGGTGCACGAGTCGTTCAACTCGTTCGTCGCGCAGGTGGCCGAGATCACCGTGAAGCCGGACAAGAGCTTCACCGTCGATCGCGTCGTGTGTGCGGTCGATTGCGGGATCGCCGTCAATCCGGATGTGATCGCGGCGCAGATGGAAGGCGGGATCGGCTATGGGCTTTCGGCGGCTCTGCATGAGCAGATCACGCTGACCGGCGGCGCCGTCGATCAGTCGAACTTCACCGACTACAGGATCCTGAAGGCGAGCGAGATGCCGAAGGTCGAGGTCTATATCGTGCCGTCGACCGAGAAACCGACCGGTGTGGGCGAGCCCGGCGTGCCGCCGATCGGGCCGGCGGTCGCCAACGCGATCTTCGCGGCGACGGGTAAACCGGTGCGGAAGTTGCCGATCGGCACCACGGTCTAGTTCTCAAACGCCGCCTTCCTTTACGGGAGGCGGCGTTTTCAACGCATCGACGAATTTTGGGCGCGGCGTACAAGCGGTGGGTTGCGCTGGTGCATCGCCGCGGATCCGAAAATGCAACCGGGGCATGAACGCGAATTGACCGGCGTCGCCTGACGATTGAGGCTGATCGTGTGTGGGGGCACACGATGAGTATTTCAGTTCTTTCTTTGGTGTTTGCCGGCCCTTTGATAGCGCCGGCCATGCTTTTGGCAGAGACCACCCCGCGTGAGGCGCGGTGGACGTCCGTTAGCCTTGCCGCTGAACTGCGCGCGAAGGACACGGATCGCGTTGATCTGATCACGGCGGGCGAAGAGCAGAAGTCGTCGCTCGACCGCTGTTCGGAGGCGGCGGATGTGGATCTTTGCCGGGTGGTCGTTTCGGCCGTGAACATCGCCGCCATTGTGGGGTCCACCATCACCGGTCAGTAGCTCGCTTTCGTTTGCCCCTTGTTGATGCCGTGTCTCCGATTCCGGGGCGTGGAGGGTGCTATGCGGTTTGCGGTTGTTTGCGCCGGCTTGTTGCTGAGCGCGTGTGCGCACGGCGAGGTGTCGCTGACGAAATTCTCGGCCAAGTATCCGGGCGCCGAGATCTTGCCGGTGGCGTTCGTCGAGCAGCAGGCGGCGGCCGATTGCGGCGCGGCGGCGCTGACCAGCGTCGGCCAATATTGGGGGGCGGAGATTGCGCCCGGTTCGATCTTCACGCAGCAAGCGCCGAAGAATCCGGCGTTCGGTTATTCGATCAGCGAATTGCATGGCGTTTCGGCGAGCTTGGGACTGACGTCCGCGCGCTTGCTGGATTCGCCGGATTACATGTTGGCGCTGGTCGATGAGGGCGTGCCGGTGATCGCGCCGATCGAGAAGCCTTATGAGCGGCGCGACATTTTCGATTTCATGCTGGCGTCGATGCTGTCGCGGCTGATCGTGGATGCGTTTGTCGGCGAACCGGCGAGCGTCAATCACTACGTCGTCGTACTGGGCGCCGACGAGCAGCTTGTCTATGTGCTCGATCCGCAGGATGGGTATCGGGCGCTCGCGCGCGGCGAATTTCTGGCGCAATGGCGGGAGCTGACCTTGGAATTCGTGCCGGATGCGGGCGAGGAGGTTGCGGGCTTTGCCATGTATCGCGAGGCGCCGGCGGCGCCATCGTTCGATACGGCGTCGTCGTTTGCGCCGGAGCTTCCAGGCTATGCGGGCGGCGGCGGTGTGTGGTCTGGGCACGCCCGTTAGACGGCCCTGCAACACCCAACGGGTCGATGAACGATTGCCTCGCGTCACAAGAACTGGGTGGCGGAGGGGACACGCCGGGCGCGAATTGGGTGCGACGCCGTTGACCACTAGCGGATGCAGGCGGACGATCCCATATCGGTTTCGAGGGGTGGGGCCATGAATAATCCCCACAATTGCCGCGACGGTTACGGGCGCTTCTGGCGGCCCGACGGCGGCGGCTACGGACTAACCGGGACAGTCTACCGCACAGAGCGCAAGTACTAGTTGCGTGGTCTGAGCGGGGGGCGCGGGCTCTCCGGTGTTGTTCGGTCGGATCGGTGTCACCAGCGCCTTCCGGTAAAACCGAACCACCTGGGGGGCCCGCAGATTTTCTAGCTCATTCTCGTTTGCGTTTGCCAGGTCGCGGCCGGGCTAATCCGCAAGTGCTCCACAAGCGATACGGCCGCCCGCCGGCGGGCGGCCGTATCATTCGCGCCGGAAGGGACTATTGCGGCGCGGGTTCGGTCGTGGCGGGTGCGTCCGGGCCTTTGCCGTGACGTCCGCCGTGGCCGCGTTTCTTCTGCAGATCAGCGACCTGGATGTTGCCGTCACCGTCGCGGTCGGCGCGCATGGCTTGGGCGCGGGTGCGGCTGGCGAATTCTTCCGGCGAGATGAAGCCGTCGCGGTCCCAATCCATGTTCTTCATCGGATCGAAGTTGCGCGCGCTGCGGTCGTGCGGCGGGCGTTCCTTTGTGTCCCCGCCTTCGGCTTGGCGTTTGGCGCGCCAGGCTTCGATGCGCGCTTTGCGCTCGGCCTTGCGGGCGTCGTTGTACTTCTGGAACTCCAGCGCGTCGAGCTTGCCGTCGGCGTTGACGTCGGCTTGCTTGAACTGTGCGTCGATGCCTGCGGTGACTTCGGCGCGGGTGATCGTGCCGTCCTTGTTGGCGTCGAACTGAATGAGGTAGGCCGACTGGGCGCGCCCGTGGCCGTGACCGTGTTTGCCCTTGCCGCCTTTGCCGCCCGGGCCGTCCCAGCCGGCCGCGAATGCGACCGCCGCCGCGCCTGCTCCAACCACCACTATGCCCGCCGCGAGCAGGCCCCAAGTCTTCGTCGACATCGTATTTTCTCCGTCAATTGCTCCACGCATCTCAAGCGCGTGGTCTTAAGGTGGCGGCATGGTGGCCTATATTTGAGGCCGCGGGCGGCCGAAACTGTCATGGCGATTGTCGGTAAAGGACTTGCGACAGAATTTGTTACAATGTTTTGACCCGTGATTTGCCTATCTCCGGCGCTGGAGCCGTTACAACTTTCGTCATGAGCGAACCGACCCCTCACATTCTTGTCGTCGATGACGCGCGCGAGATTCGCGATCCGTTGGTCAAGTATCTGCAGCAGAACGGCTATCGCGCGATGGGCGCGGAAAGTGCGGCCGTGGCGCGCAAGCACATGCGGGCGCATGCGTTCGATCTTATCGTGCTCGACGTGATGATGCCGGGCGAAGACGGGCTGGCGTTCTGCCGT
>JAEUMM010000007.1 GCA_016792645.1 Alphaproteobacteria bacterium
AATTTGCTAACTTCGTGCATCTGTTATACGAAAATCTATGAGCTCCGAACCTGACTGGACGCTTTACCGCACGTTTCTCTCCGTGGCGAAGCTTGGCTCGCTGTCGGCGGCCGCGCGGTCTTTGGGGCTGACGCAGCCGACCGTGGCCCGACACATCGAGAGTTTGGAAGGCGAGCTTGAGGTCGACCTGTTCCTGCGTTCACCGCGCGGCTTGTTGCCCACCGACGTGGCGCTCGCGTTGCTGCCGCAGGCGGAAGCCATTGCCGCCTCCGCCGCGACGTTGCTGCGAACAGCCGCGAGCGGCAAAGGCGAGATGACCGGCAGCGTCCGCGTGAGCGCCAGCGAGGCTATGGGGGTCGAGCGCTTGCCGCCGATCCTCGCCGCGTTGCGCGTGGCGCATCCGCGCCTCGACATTCAGTTGGTGCTGTCGGACGGCCTTCACGACCTGCTGACGCGCGAGGCGGACGTTGCCGTGCGGCAGGTGATGCCGACACAAGGCGCGCTGTTCGCGAAGAAGCTCGCGCCGACGGAGCTTGGGCTTTACGCGCACCTCTCCTATTTGCAGCGGCGAGGCGCGCCGCGAACGCTCAGCGATCTCGCGCATCACGACCTCATCGGATTCGATCGTCACACGCCTGCGGTGCGCGACATGCTGCAGCGGTTTCCGGAGGTGGAAAAGGCTCGCTTTGCGTTGCGCACGGACAATGATCTGGCGAAATTCGCTGCGGTCAGAGCCGGGCTTGGCATCGGCGTCATGCAGGCGGGCATTGCCGCGCGCGATGCCTCTCTGAAGCGCGTGCTGTCTGACCAGCTCTCGATCCAACTGCCGCTTTGGATCGTGATGCACGAGGATCTGAAGTCCAGCGCGGTCTGCCGCGCCGTGTTTGATGCGTTAGCGGCTGGACTCTCTCCCGCTAGAGCGGGGGTGGCCGAGAAGCGTGCGGTCAGTGACGGGCGACGAGGTCTTTCTGGTAGGTCAGCGACGAGAGCCAGAAAAACGCCGCGGCGGGGATGAAAATGAGCGCGGTGGCGGCCATGGATTGGCGTAGGCCTTCGCCGTAGGCGGCCGTGCAGATGGCTCTTTGGGCTTCGGGGAGCGTGGCGAGGACGTCTTTCGCGCGGCACATTTCGTTTGTGAGGATGCCGGACATGCCGTTCGCGGCGAGCTGCATCCCCATGAACATGTCGCTCATCCAGCCCACGATCTGCGGGCCCAAGCCGTTGCCGACGAGGGCGATGATGAGGAGGAGGATCGCGATGGCGGAGGCGCGCTCGCGCGTCGAGACCACCCCCTGCCCGATCGTGTACTGGGCGCCTAGATAGGTGTAGTGCAGCATCGATGCGGCGCCCCACAGCCACCATGCCGCGTCGATGTTCTCCGTCGGCATGAAGAATGCCGCTTCGTAGAACGGGATCGACAGGAAGAGTCCCAAGGCCGGAAGCCAGGCAACCGATGCCGGGAAGCGCGGCGTCAGCTTCTCCGTCAGGAAACCGCCGATGAACGTGCCGGCGGCCGCGGCCAGCGAGAGCGGCACGCCGAACTCCAGCGCAAATTGGCCGGGCGAGATGCCGTGGATGCGTTGCGCCATCGGCGCCTGAAAACCCGCGAGGCCGTATCCCACCAACGCCGTCAGTGCGGCGCCGGCGGCCATGGTCCAGAACGTCGGCTTGCGCGAGAGGTCGCGGAGCGTTTCCAGCAGGCCGGCCTTTTCGCGCTGTGGCGTGCCGGGTGGATCGGAATAGCCGCGCGGCGGCTCCTTGATGAACAGAAGCACCATCAGAGCGACAATCACACCGGGCGCACCGATGACGACGAAGGCGATGCGCCAGCCTTCGACCTGGGACCAGTCGATGGGGAAGAACGCGGCGAGGTTTTGCGACTGTAGCCACTGTTCGACGTTGGCGCCGCTGAGCTCAGTCGCGATGGGGCCACCGAAGGCATTCGCGAGTGCGGCGCCGATGGTGACACCCATCGCGTAGATGCCGAGCGCGTTGGCGCGGCTGGACGGTTTGAAGTAGTCGCCGATCAGGGAGTTGGCGGGCGGGGTGCAGCCGGCCTCGCCGATCGCAACGCCGATGCGGGCGATCAGCAGGAACGCGAAGCTGGTCGCCAAGCCGCACAGGGCCGCCATCACCGACCAGATTGCGATGCAGAGCGCGATGATGACGACGCGGTTGTAACGGTCGGCGGCCATCGCGATCGGGATGCCCATGAGCGCGTAGAAGATCGCGAAGGGCGGGCCGTTCAGGAAGCCGTATTCGGTGTCGCTTAGGTTGAATGCATTGATAACCGGCTGCGCGATGACCGAGAGCAGGTTTCGGTCGATGAAGTTCAGCGTGTAGACCAGCGCGAGGAGGAGGAGTACCGAGCCGCGATAAGCTGGCGTGCCGTAGCTGCGCCCGGCGGCGTCGGGCGCCACCGCGTTGTTTGCTTCCGCCACCTGTTCCTCGCCCTGGGTCGATTCTGTTTATCGTTGGGCGGGAGCTTAGCGGCATTGGCGATTGTCGCAATGCTGCGACGATACATCGGCGGGTTGATCGTGCGCGGTCGTGAATCGTCTGGCCGGTGCATGTGCCCGCGGTCTGGCGGATATGTGAGGGCGATCCACCTTCACCGGCCGCGGCCCATCCCCTAGGGTGCCATCGGGGGCGAGGGGCTTATGACATTCAAGTTGATAGCGTGCGCGGTGGCTGTGGGCGCGGCTGCGATGGCTGCCGTTGCGGTGGGCGAAGACGGCAAGGACAAGAAGCCGAAATGGGATGTGGCAGCGCCGCCTTTGCCGACGCGGCCGGTCACGATCAACGTCGATGAAGGGACGTGGATGAACGTCGACGTCAGCCCCGACGGGAAGACGATCGCGTTCGACTTGCTTGGCGACGTCTACACGATGCCGATCGGCGGCGGCGCCGCGACGCGCATCGCGGAGGGTCTGCCGTTCGAGATGCAGCCGCGGTTCTCACCCGACGGCACCAAGATCGCTTTCACCAGCGACCGCGGCGGCGGCGACAATATCTGGGTGATGAACGCCGACGGTTCGGACAAGCGGCAGCTGACGCAGGAAAACTTCCGCCTCACGAACGAGCCGGTGTGGAGCCGCGACGGGAAGTACATTGCGGCGCGCAAGCACTTCACGACCCAACGGTCGCTGGGCACGGGCGAGATCTGGCTTTATCACGTGGGCGGCGGTGACGGCGTTCTACTGGTTAAGCGCGCGAACGAGAAGCTGCAGAAGGAATTGGGTGAGCCCGCGTTCACGCCGGACGGCGGCGGGATATATTATTCGCGCAACGTGTCGAGCGGGAACACTTTCCAGTACGCGCAGGATTCGAACGCGAGCCTGTTCGAGATCGAGCGGTATGACCTTGCGGACGGCGAGGTGTCGACGGTCGTCAGCGGCGCCGGCGGCGCGGTGCGGCCGACGCCTTCACCGGACGGGAAGAAGATCGCCTTCGTGCGGCGCGAGCGCGGGAAGTCGAAGCTGTTCGTGAAAGATCTTCAGACGGGCAAGATCAGCAAGATCTACGACGCCCTGGATCAGGATCTGCAAGAGACGTGGGCCGTGCATGGGCTTTACCCGGCGATGGACTGGACGCCGGATTCGAAGAGTGTCGTGTTTTGGGCAGGCGGCAAAATCCGGCGCGCCGATCTGGCGGGGAACGCGAGCGTCATTCCGTTCAAGGTGAATGACACACGGGCAGTCATCGATCCGCCGCGTCCGCAGGTGGAGGTTGCGCCCGATGTTTTTGCAACGCGTATGCCGCGCAACATCTCGGTTTCACCAGACGGCAAGCGCACGGTCGTCGAGATTTTGGGCAAGCTATATGCAAAAGCACCCGGCGCGGGGCCACGGCGGCTGACCGCGAGCAATACGCGAGCGTTTGAGTTCTTCCCGTCGCTGTCGCGGGATGGAAAATCTGTCGTCTACGTGGAGTGGACGGACGATAGGCTTGGCCAGATCCGGACCGTGTCGGCCAGCGGCGGGGCGGTACGGACGGTGACGAGCGAACCAGGCCATTATCGGCGGCCGCGCTTCTCGCCGGACGGCAAGACGATCGTGTTCGAGAAGGGACAAGGCGGGAATTTGCTGTCGTCGCAACGCTCAGACGATCCCGGGATCTATCGTGTCCCTTCGGGCGGCGGAAAAGCGATTCGCGTGACCCGCAGTGGAACGAACCCGCAATTCGGCGCCGTGAACGACCGGATCTTCTTCATGGAGGTTGAAGATCAGAAGACTCAGCTCGTCAGCGTCGATCTGAGCGGCGAGGCCAAGCGCAAGCATGCCTCGGGTGAACTCGTCACCAACTATGAGGTCTCACCCAAGGGCGATGCGATCGCATTTATCGACAACTATGCGGCCTATGTGATGCCCATGACGCCGGGACCACAAGACGTGTCGGCCGGCAAGAAGAGTTCGGCGGTGCCGGTTGTACGCCTAAGCGACGGCGGGGCGACTTACCCCTCGTGGTCGAGTGACGGCGGGCGCGTGTACTGGACGTTGGGGCACAGTCTCTATTCGATGAACCTTGACTTTGCGATGCCCTCAGCCCCGAAGCCGAAAGAGCCGGAGCCCGGCGTCCCGGCGTGGGACCACCACGGTACGGTGGGCTTCAATGTCGGACTCGACAAGCCGGAGGGCGTGACCGCACTCGTCGGCGCACGCGTGATCACGATGGCGGGTCAGGACGGCGGTGTCATCGAGGACGGGGTAGTCGTGATCGCCGGCAATCTCATCACTGCCGTCGGCCGACGGGGTGAGGTGCCGGTGCCTGCGGGCGCCCGCACGGTGGACGTGACAGGCAAGACAATCATCCCTGGTTTGATCGATGCGCATGCGCACGGGCCTTTGGGGGACGACGACATCGTGCCTCAACAAAATTGGTCGGCGATCGCGCATTTGGCGCTAGGCGTCACCACGATCTTCGATCCGTCGAACCAGGCGAGTGAAGCTTTCCCCGCCGCTGAGATGCAACGCGCAGGAACTATTTTAGGTCCGCGCATCTTTACGACGGCGGAGATCGTGTACGGCGCCAAAGGCTTCCGCTTCGCCGACATCGAAAACTATAATGACGCGCTGGCTCACGTGCAGCGGCTTAAGGAGCAAGGTGCGCATGGGATCAAGAACTACAATCAGCCGCGCCGTGACCAGCGACAGCAGGTCGTCGCGGCCGCGATCGCCGAGGACATTGCTGTGGTGGCGGAGGGCGCCTCGCTCTTCACACAGGACATCACTCTAATTGCCGACGGCAACACGAGCCTTGAGCACAACTTCCCGCAGTCTGTGCTCTATGAAGACGTCGTGAGCTTCTTTGCCCAGACGAAGGTCGCCTACAATCCGACGTTGGTGGTAACCTATGGCGGCCTCGCGGGCGATCCTTATTGGCGCTATGCGGAGGACGTGTGGAAGCACCCGATCCTGTCGCGCCACGTTCCGCCGCACATTCTGCAGCCCGCCAGCGTGCGCCGCACCAAGGCGCCTGAGGAGGATTTCGTCGATCAGTACTCGGCGCGCGAGGCCAAGAAGCTGATGGACCGCGGCGTTCTGGTTTCGATCGGTGCGCACGGGCAAGAGGAAGGCATGGGATCGCACTGGGAGCTGTGGTCATTCGTGCGCGGCGGCATGACGCCGCTTGAGGCGCTGAAGACCGGCACCGTCAATCCCGCGCGCCATCTGGGGTTCGCCAAGGACATCGGCTCCATCGAGACCGGCAAGCTTGCCGATATGGTGATCCTGAACGCAAACCCACTCGACAACATCCGCAACTCCGACAAGATCGACCGCGTCATGCAGAATGGCCGCCTCTACGACGCAGTGACGATGAACGAGGTCGTGACCGGCAACCGAAAGCGGGCGCCGTACTACTGGGAGACCGACGCAGGCACGGCTGGCGGGTCGGCGGGCCAGTCGCACGCAGACGACTGACGCGCGAGCGGCCTCTGTCCCGGCGGACGTCGTGTATGGCCCCCTCCCCCGCGTGTGGCGGAGGATGCTATGCGTTCGCACGTAATGGAGTCGGGCGATGACAAAGAATGCGGGCGCGCTGGCCGGGATCAAGGTCGTGGATTTGGGGCGCGTGTTGGCGGGGCCTTATGCGACGCAGATTCTTGGCGACCATGGGGCCGAGATCATCAAGGTCGAGCCGCCTCAGGGCGATGAGACGCGCGAGTGGGGGCCGCCGTTTCGCGACGACGACGGCACGCGTGGGCCGGCGGCCTACTACGTCAACATCAATCGCAATAAGCGCGGGATGGCGCTGGATCTCACGAAACCCGAAGCGCGCGAGGTGGTGTTCAAGCTGCTGGCAGACGCCGATGTGCTGGTCGAGAATTTCAAGATCGGCACGATGGAAAAATGGGGCATGGGCTATGCCGTGTTGTCGAAGCGGTTTCCGCGGTTGATCCATGCGCGCGTGTCCGGGTTCGGCGCGGAGGGGCCGCTGGGCGGGATGCCCGGCTATGACGCGGTGCTGCAGGCGATGACCGGCTTGTCCTCGTGCAACGGATCGCCGGAGTCGGGGCCGATCAAGCTTGGCGTGCCGATGGTGGATATGACGACGGGGCTTAATCTCGTCATCGGGATTTTGATGGCGCTGAACGAGCGGCACCGGTCGGGGCTTGGACAGTTTGTCGAGGTGGCGCTTTACGATGCCGGGATTTCCATATTGCATCCGCACTCGGCGAATTGGTTGATGGCGGGGCGGCTGCCGACTCTGCTCGGTAACGCACATCCGAATCTCACGCCGTACGAGTTGTTTGCGACGGCGACGCGGCCGATACATTTGGGCGTGGGCAATGATCCGCAGTTCAAGAAATTGCTCGGCGTGTTGAAACTTCCGCATCTGGCCGACGATGCCCGCTTCAAGACGATGGCCGATCGCAATGCGAACCGCGCGGTGTTGATCCCGATCCTGCGCACGGCGTTGGCCACGCGCGATGGGGTCGAGGTCGCGATGGAACTGCTGAAGGCGGGCGTGCCGGCGGGGACGCTGAACACCATCGAGGAGACGCTGAACGATCCGCAGACGAAGGCGCGCGAGATGCTTGTGGAGCGAAACGGGTATCGCGGGATCGCCTCACCGGTGAAGATGTCCCGCAGTAAACCATCCATGCGTCACACGCCGCCCGATTTCGGCGTCGACAACCGCGCCGTGCTGCGCGAGGCAGGCTACGATGAGGCCGAGATCGATGGGCTCGTCAGAGCGGGGGCGGTTGTCGAGAAGCCGCATGGGTAGATGAAGACTTTTGCTGCGTGGCTGGCGTTGGCGTTCGCGCTGTTCTTGGCGGTCGCCGAGGTGATGCGCAATTCGGGCGTTGTGCAGTGGTGGCCGTTCTGGGTCGTCGACTATATCGCGGTCGGGTTGCTGCTGTGGGGCGCGGCGGCCGTGTTGTGGACGCCGTCGGCCAATCGCGGCGGCGCGGTCTTGACGGCGGGTTGGGGCTTTGCGGCGGCGATGTTCTGGATGTCGTTCTTCGGCCATGTCGATGAGATCATGCGCAGCGGCGTTCAGATCGACATCACGAATGCGCAGTCGGCTGTGGACGAGCCTTGGTTGACGGTGATCATCGGTGTGCTGTTCGGGATCACGGTGCTTGGACTTGTGACGAGCTTAATTGCCGAGGTTCGGGGCAAGTCGCAGGAGTCGTAAGGACGCGCCCGCCTCTTCGTCGTCGCCGGGCTTGACCCGGCCGCCCGGTCGGCGCACGCCGGTGCGCCGCGAGAGACCCGTTTGCCATGAAGCCATTTTCGACCATATGGAGTCGTTCAGGCCGCGTAGACGCAGCCATGACGGACCAATAGGTAGTGCTCGATGAAAATCAGCGTGCTTGATCAGTCGCCGATACGTAAAGGCGGGACGGCGGCGGATGCCGTGCGGGAGACGATAGAGCTTGCGAAGATCACCGAGCGGTTGGGGTATTCGCGGTACTGGCTTGCCGAGCATCACAACACCACCTCGTTCGCGGGGTCGACGCCTGAGGTGTTGATCGCGCGCGTCGCCGCCGAGACGTCGCGCATTCGCGTGGGCTCAGGCGGGATCATGCTGCCGCATTACTCGCCGCTGAAGGTGGCCGAGAACTTTCGGATGCTGGAGACGATGTATCCCGGGCGTGTCGATCTTGGGATCGGACGTGCGCCGGGGTCGGATGGGCGAACTGCCATTGCACTGCAGGCGGGGCCTCAGGCCTGGGACGTGGGCGTGTTTCCGCAGCAGGCGGAGTTGCTGCGCCATTATCTCGAAGAGTCGGCGGGGCTTGCGGCTTGGCCGGACAATCATGCCTATCGTCAGATCCATGCCTCGCCGCGCGGGCCGGGGATGCCGGAGATGTGGATGCTGGCGTCGAGCGTGAACGGCGCGGTGTATGCGGCGGAGCTTGGGTTGCCGCTGTCGTTTGCACATTTCATTTCGCCCGATGGCGGCGGGCCTGATGCGGCGGCCGTTTATCGCGAGCGGTTCAAGCCTCACCGCGAGGGCGACAAGCCGCGCGTGAGTGTCGCCGTCTTTGCGATTGCGGCGGACACGGACGCAGAAACGGAGCGGTTGGCGCTGACGCGCAATCTTTGGGTGATGCAGTTGCTGCGCAATCAGGCGGGGCCGTTTCCTTCGCCGGCGGAAGCCGCGGCCTATCCGTTTACGGAGGCCGATCGCGTGCAGATACGGGCGATCTCCGCGCGCGGCGTGACGGGTACGCCGGACAAGGTGAAGGCGGGGCTGGAGAAGCTTGTCGCCGCGTATGGTGCGGACGAGTTGGTCGTTCTCTCGATCACCTATGAGTTCGCGGCCCGTGTGCGGTCGTATGAGCTGATCGCCGAGGCGTTTGGGCTTCGCTCGTAAGAACGACTAAGCTTGGCGGCGTGCGCGGACCTTCTGCTCGATGCGGATACGGCGGTCGATGAGATCGCGGATGCGCTTTTGTACGGCCGGAGTGATCGGGAAGTTCCAGAGCAGAATGATCGCCGGCAGCCACAGTACGATCGGGAACAGGACGTAGACGTACGCGAGTGCGTCGATCGCTTCGGGTGTGTTGATCGCGCATTTCTGCGCGACGAAGCCCAGCCAGCCGACGAACATCAGCGAAACGCCGACGCCGACCGCGTCGCCGCCTTTAACGGCGAGTTGGAAGAACGAGATCAAGAGGCCTGCGCGCGGCTGGCGGCTCTTCAGGCTGTCGAGGTCTATCACGTCGGCGGCCATCGATTGGCCGAGCGTGAATGGCGCGGAGAAGACCGAACCGAGTACGACAAAGGCTGCGAGGTTTGCGATGTAGCCGGCGTCGCGCAAGAGCAGCAGGAAGCAGAATGTGAGCGTGCCGATCAGCAGCGCGATGGCGAGCGCACGGTGTTTGGTCCACGCCTTACCCGCCCAGATCCAGAATGGGGCGAAGACGATGGCGGGGACGAGAAGCGCGAGGATGGCGGTGCTCGCCTGTTGTTCGGTGAACATGGCGACGCTGACGAGATAGAACGTCAGCAGGCCTTCAACGGCGCGCGAGCCCATGCGGACGCCGGCGGTGATGAAGAAGAGACGCACGAACGGCATGTTCGTCGCGGCAATCCTCGCGCCCTTCAAGAACGAGAGATGCTTCATCTCGCGAACGGGCGGTTCGGGCGTCGTCAGGTAGAGCAAGCCAAGCGCGACCGGTACGAGGGCGATGATGGTGATGCCCATCACCTGCATGATGTTCCAATAGCCACCGGTTCCCGCCGTCGCGATGGTGACCGCGCCGTCGACGCAGACCTCCTTCGGTACGCCGACGATGACGGGGATAGCGCCGGCGATGCCGAGGCCCAGCAGAGTGAACACTTCGCGCACGCCGGTGATGCGGGAGCGTTCGTTGTAGTCTTCCGACAGTTCGGCGCCCCAGGCGCCGTAGGCGATCGTGATCATCGTCCAGCCGAGATAGAAGACGGCGATCCAGGTCAGCAGATACATGCGGCGCGCGTCTTCGGTTGCCGAGGCGAGGCTTTCGGGCGGCAGGAAGAGCATGTAGACGCCGAGCGCGAAAACGGGCGCGCCTAGTAATACCCACGAGCGTCTGCGCCCGAAGGGAAGTTTCAGGCGGTCGCTGACGAAGCCTATGATGGGGTCAACGATGATGTCGGCGAAGCGTGCGACAAGCAGGATGAAGCCGACATCGGCGATGCCGATCTGTAGATCCTGCGCATAGAAGCGCGTGACGAAGATCGCGATGGGCAAGCTTGCGAAGGCGAGCGGGATCGCGAGCTGGCCGAAGCCGAGAAGGACGGGCCACGAGACGCGCGCGGCTGGGGCTTTGTCGGCTGCTGGCTGCAAGGGAAGTACTCCGGGCGCGAGGTTTTGGCGCGGGGTTTAGACACTACAACGGCGGCTGCTAATGCTGATTTAAGCTTTGGCGCTGGGGCGCGATGCGACGGCGGCGTGCCAGCGCCTGGCGTTTTCCAATTCGGCTGGGATCGCAAAGCGCCAAATGCGACCGAAATCGATGGCGCACATGGCGGTGATGTCGGCGATGGTGAAGTTGCGGCCGGTGATGAATTGTTTACCTGCCAGGCTTTGGTCGAGCCACTGCAGCGATTTCTGCGCACGCTCTTTGTTGAGTTCGCCCCAGGGCTGGATTTGCGTTTCGAGCGCACCCATTGCCGGATGCGTGTGGCGGAAGGTCATGGCGACCGGCATAAAGAGATTGAATTCGATTTGGCGTTGCCACATTTCGACGAGCGCTTTTTCCTTCGGGCTTGCGCCCATCAGCGGCGGGTCGGGGTTCAGTTCTTCGAAGTAGCGGCAGATGGCGACCGATTCCGAGATGTGCGTGCCGTCGTCAAGCTCCAGCACCGGCAGCTGCCCGAAGGCGTTGCGGGCGCGATGCTCAGGCGTTTTGTGTTCGCCCTTCATGATGGCAACGTCTTCGGTGGGTACGTGGATGCCCTTCTCGGCCAGGAAGATGCGGACGCGGCGCGGGTTCGGCGCGAGCTTGTCGTTGTAGAGCTTCATGCAATCCCCTCAGGCGACGGGCCCCTCAGGCGCGGGTGCCGATATAGGCGAAGAACAGGCAGGAAAAGCCGATGAGGAGCATTAGCATATCCAACGTCACGAATGGCAAGACAACCGGCAGGGACATGAAGATGGCCACAAAGCTGGCGATTGCGACGCCGATCAGCGCGTAGATACGGACGCGGCGCGCGGTGGAGGGCGACGCGGCGTCAATCAGCGCGCGTTCGTTCGAGGCATAGGCCGAGGCCAGCGCGAGCAGGCCCACAATGGGCATCAGGACGTTCACCTGAATGAACAACACCTTCAGCGGCAACGAGGCGATGTTGATCGCGCCGAGGATCGCGAGAATGCCCGCGACCCACAGCATCCAAGATTGAAGTTTGGCGATTGATTTGGACATTGATCTTGCCTCATTCAAGAGGAGTTGTTTCTCCATGTGCTGGACGACGTGCGGCGCTCATCCCGGCAGCAGGCCCACCACGGCCGCGGTCATGCACGTCGAAAGTGTGCCCGGGATCAGGGACCAGAGCGACAGTTCCACGATTTCATCGCGGCGGTTGGGCGCGAGGGCGCTGACGCCGGCGATGACCATGCCGACGGAACTGAGGTTGGCGAAGCCGCACAGCGCATAGAGCATCAGCAACTCCGAGCGGGGACTCAGAGTGTCGGGCGGCAATGCGGCGAGATTGAGGTAGGCGATGAACTCGTTGAGGACGACCTTGGTGCCCATCAAGCCGCCGGCCGTGTCGGCCTCCGTTCCGGGAATGCCGATCAGCCAAACCAGCGGCGCGAAGATCCAGCCCGCGATGCGCGCGAAGGTCAGCGGTTCGCCGTTGAAGATGAAGTTGGCCATGATCGCGTCGGCAAGCGCCACGAGGGCCACCATCACGATCAGCATGGCGATGATGTTCAGATAGATCTTCATGCCGTCTTCGGCGCCTGTTGCGACGGCGTCCATCGTGGAGCGATAGAGGCGGCCGAGGCCGACGCTGGCCGGTGTCGTCTCGTCGCCGGGAATCATCACTTTCGAGAGGACGATCGACGCGGGGAGAGACAGGATCGAAGCCACGATGATGTGGCCGAGCGCGCCGGGGATCACGGGATTGAGGATGGTCGCGAAGAGCACGAGCACGGTGCCGGCAACATTCGCCAGGCCGCAGGTGAAGAGCGTGAAGAGTTCGCTGCGCGTCAGTTTTTCGAGGTAGGGCCTAATGAGAAGCGGCGCCTCGATCGTCCCTAAGAAGATGTTGGACGCGCAGCCGACGCCGAGCGCGCCGCCGATGCGCATCGTCTTTTCGAGCGCGAAGGCGAAGCCTTGGACGATCCACTGCAGGATGCGCCAATGCCAAAGGAGCGCGGAGAGCGCCGACATCACGAGAACGATGGGCAGGATGCCGAAGGCGAGCGAGACCATCGCGTTCGGGTTCTTCACGTCGAACGGCTGAGGCCCGCCGGCGATGTAGCCGAAGACGAAGGTGCTGGCCTTGTTCGATGCCTTCGAGATGACGTCGACGACCACGTTGAGCTCGAGCAATATGTCGCGCATCATCGGCACGCCGAGGAACGCCATCGCGAGCAATATCTGCACGACCACGCCGACGATAACGGTCATCCACGGGAAGGCGCTTGGCCTTTCGGACAGCATCCATGCGAACGCGATGAAGGCCACGATGCCCAGCGCGCTCTGCATTTGCGGCAAGAATTCCATGCGGTTCGTCCCCCGAGTCGCCGTCCGGCCCCGGGTTACTCTAGACGCTAACGCGCGTTTTTGTGCAGCGTCGCGACAGCGTCATGATGCCTGATCGTTGGGCATCGGTGTGCCGTGTGATCGCGCCGCGGCAGCGGTAGAGGACGTCGGGGAGCCAGCCGGCGACCAGCGGCCTCCCGCGTGCGGATGGGTGATCGTCGCGACCGCTGTATCGGGTGGTGCGCGATGGCGAGTTGGAGGTGGCGGTCGTGGCGTCCTTATTCGGGCGTGTTCGAGCGTGAACGCGCCAATCGTCCCGCGGCCCAGTCCGCCTTGCGGCGGTACGGCGGGTTGATTTCTGGGCGTTCCCAGGGCAGAAACGGGCCGAATTTCGCCATTGCAGCAAACGGACACGAGGAACTTCATGAGCATTCGCTTCGACGGAAAAGTCGCCATCGTTACGGGCGCGGGCGGCGGGTTGGGTCGCGCGCACGCGCTGGATCTCGCCAAGCGCGGGGCGAAGGTCGTGGTCAACGACCTGGGCGGTTCGGTCGACGGGTCGGGCGGGTCTTCGGAAGCGGCCAAGAAGGTCGTCGAGGAGATCAAAGCGGCGGGCGGCGAGGCTATCTCGAACGGCGCGTCGGTCACCGACGATACAGGCGTTGCGGGTCTTGTGAAGCAGACGCTGGATACGTTCGGACGCGTCGATATTCTGATCAACAACGCCGGCGTTCTGCGCGATAAGAGCTTTGCGAAGATGGAGGTGAAGGACTTCACCTTCGTGCTCGACGTGCATTTGCTCGGCGCGGTGAAGGTGACGAAGGCCGTTTGGGAGACGATGAAGACTCAGCAGTACGGTCGCATCGTCATGACGTCGTCGTCGTCGGGGCTCTACGGCAATTTCGGGCAGACGAATTACGGCGCGGCGAAGTTGGGTCTTGTGGGCTTCATGAACACGCTGAAGCTTGAGGGGCAGAAGGACAACATTCGTGTCAACGCGCTGGCGCCGGTTGCGGCGACGCGTATGACGGAGAACCTGATGCCGCCGCAGGCGCTTGAGGCGCTGAAGCCGGAATATGTGACGCCGGGGGTGATCTATCTCGTTAGCGAAGATGCGCCGAACGGCGTGATCCTGGCGGCGGGCGGTGGGGCTTTCGCGGTGGCGCAGATCGTCGAGTCGAACGGCGCGTTCTTGGGGCACAACGATTTGACGGCCGAGAAGGTCGCCGCGGCTTGGGGCAAGATCTCCGACATGTCGGGCGCAAAGGCGTACTTCATGGGCGGCGAGCAGACGCAAAAATTCTTCGCGCGCATCAGCGGCAACTGATGAGCCATCCCCTGCCCCGCGTCGCCGTTCGTGCGGTGGGCGGGTCGCTTGGGATTGCGGTGATGATGACGCTTGCCGACGCGAGCGGGCATCCGTTGATGATGGTGCCGTTCGCGACGTCGATCGTTCTGGTCATGGGCGCGCCGGAGAGCCCGCCCGCACGGCCGCGCTGCGTGGTCGGCGGGCATTTGATCTCCGCGATTGTCGGTGTGTTTTGCGTCGGTTTGCTGGGCGATGCGATGTGGGTATCGGCACTGGGCGTCGGCATCGCGATCGCGCTGATGCAGGCGTTCGATGTGTTTCATCCGCCGGCCGGGATCAGTCCGCTGATCATCACGACGGCGCATGCGACGCCTATCTTCGTGCTGTCGCCTGCAGGTGCCGGCGCTTTGATCTTGGTCGCTTTCGCGTTCGCCTATCACCGGCTTTCGGGCGAGCGGTGGCCGGCGCGTTGGGTTTGACGCTCAGCGCCGGACAGGGTCGGTGATGAATGCGCTTGTGCCGCGCCTCTTTGCTTCCTCTGCGCAGAGGCGTTCGATTTCCGGCATGTGAGCTTTGTAGTTGGAGGGGTTGCCGGAGACGAACCAGCGCAAGGCCAGAGCCATGCGCAGCCAGGCGGGCGCGATGACGCGGCGTTTGCGGCGGAGGACGCCGTTTACGATCGCTTGCACGGCGATGTCGACCGGTGCGACGGCCTTCAGCGGGCCGGGCAATTGCGAGCGCATGTAGGTGAAGGCCGGGTGTTCGCCGGCCGTCTTCACGAGATCGGTTGCGAGCCAGCCGAAATAGGCGACGCCGACATCGATGCCCAGATGCGAGACCTCGCTGCGGAAGGTGTCGGTGAAGCCTTCGGTCGCGGCCTTGCTGGCGCCGTAGGCGGCGAGGCCGGGCGGTGCGGTTGCGGCGGCAATCGAAGCGACGGCGAGGAAGTAGCCCTTGGACTCGATGAGATGCGGCAGCGTTGCCTTTACGGCGTTGAACGTGCCTTCGACGTTGACAGCGATGACGCGACGGAAGTTTTCGACCGTCATGTCGCGAATGAGTTCGTAGTTGGCGATTCCGGCGTTCGACACGACGGCGTCGATGCGGCCGAAGCGCTCGCGGGCGCCTTCTACGGCGCTGCCCATCGCCGTGCGGTCGGTCACGTCGACCTCGAAGGACATCGCGCGGTCGCCGATGGCCTTGGCGTTTTGGCGCAGGAGGTCGCCCTCAAGACCGATCAGCGCGACGGCGTAGCCCTTCTTGGCGAGGCCTGCGGCGACGCCTGCGCCGATGCCGCGCGCGGCGCCGGTGACGATTGCGACTTTCGAAGTGCTTTTCATTTTTCCTCTTGCGCCGCTCTATCGTCGGATTCGCGTGAGGATATTAGAGGCTTGAGCGAGCGTCGTCCCTCATCCGTCTCGCCGCTTGCGCGGCGAGCCACCTTCCCCCAGAGGGGGAAGGGCAACGCGTTTGGCGCGGTTAGAGGCCCAGCACCAATTTGGCCATGATGTTGCGCTGGATTTCGTTGGAGCCGGCGTAGATGGCGGCTTTGCGCATGCTGAAGTAGTAGGGCGCCGTCGTGACGGCGTAGTCGGGTTGGGGCCAGGGTTCGTTGACGCGGGCCCAGGGGTCTTGGACGAAGGGCATGGCGAAGTATTGGACTGCTTCCATTGCCAGTTCGGTGATCGCTTGCTGCAATTCCGTCGAGCGGGTTTTGAAGAGCGAGGATTCGGCGCCGGGGCGTTGGCCGGCGGACAGTTTCGAGAACACGCGCAGTTCGGTGAATTCGAGCGCGTGGATTTGGATTTCCACCTCGTCGATCTTGCGGCGGAAGTCGGCTTCGTCGATCAGGCGCTTGCCGTTCGATTGTTCCGTGGCGGCAACCGTGCGTACCTTTTTCAGCGCGCGCTTGAGGCCCGGCGCGCCGGCGTTGCCGCGTTCGAATTCCAGCAGGTATTTCGCGTAGGTCCAGCCTTCGTCTTGTTTGCCGACGAGGTTTTCCTTCGGCACGCGGACGTCGTCGAAGAAGACTTGGTTGATCTCCTGCTGATCGTCGGCGGGGCCGTCGAGGGTGACGATCGGCTTCACCGTGATGCCGGGCGTCTTCATGTCGATGAGGATGAAGGAGATGCCCTCTTGCGGCTTCTTGCCGGGCGTCGTGCGGACGAGGCAGAAGATCCAGTCGGCCCACTGCGCGTGGGTGGTCCAGATTTTGGTGCCGTTGCAGAGGTAGTGGTCGCCTTTGTCTTCGGCGCGCATCGCGAGGCTGGCGAGGTCGGAGCCGGAGCCGGGTTCGGAGTAGCCTTGGCACCACCAGATGTCGGAGGA